>NZ_JAAHIG010000009.1:0-50134 GCF_010692305.1 Moorena sp. SIO4G3
ACGATGGTGTTAAAAAGCATAAAACTGAGATAGGCGATCGCACTAAGACTGGTTCCAATAGTGTTCTGGTGGCACCACTAACTTTAGGAGAGGATGTCACTGTGGCAGCTGGTTCTGTGCTTACCAAGGATGTGCCAAACGATAGCTTGGTGATTGCTCGTAGTAGAAATCAGATCGTTAAACCCGGTTGGCGATTAAAGACCACAGAAGATTCCAACAGCTGAACAAGGATAAGGGATGGCTGTAAGTTGATCAGGTTGTTCGCAAATGAGCTAAATTGGGTGTTTCAAGAGGAGCAATAGGGGTAACAGAAGTAAGTAGCAACAAGCTTATGACTAATCACTGCGATAATATTTATTGATAGAAATTAATCTAGCCCTATGACCTGGGAAATTGCTTCTGTTGTTGCTAAATCTGTTGCCCCTATTTTAGGGATAAAAATTAAAACTAGGCTAACTCCTGCCGATATCCAAAAAGCACTAGAGGAAGCACTAAAAGCTGCCCTAGTGCGAGAAGAACCCTTGGCACCAGAGCAGCGCCTTTTCTATTACTCCGCTCCTGATGCGATCGCGCTTTTTCTGGAAGACTTTTTTCAACATATGGGAGTACAGGAGGAATTACACAAACCCCTCCAAGAGGATAACAAAGCACCATTAACCTCTTTACTTGTGGAAAAATTTAAGCAGGTAGCCTTAAACCATGCCCCCACTCAACCACAAGATAGTTTTATCCTTCCCTGGATGGAAACCTTTGTCAAGACTTATACTGATAAAACCCGCAGTTATTTACAATTTCAACTAACTAAGGAAAACTATTTACAGCAAATTTCCAACAAGATTGATCATGTTAAGTTTGCTGGGATGTTGGTAGCTCCACACCATGAAAACCATTCCCTTAAGCTTGACCAAATTTTTGTCATGCCTGAGGTAGAAGTGTTACATCCTCCCAGTAGTCAGCGACCGTTAGAGTCGCGGGCTTTTCACCCTCAGGTAGCCTTACCCGATCAGTCATGGCAACCATTGCGTACGCAAACAGTTAAAAAAACTCTTGCCCAATATTTATTACGGGTAAAAACCTGGCAGGCTACCTCTGCTAAATCCCGTAACGTGATACTACTGGGTGCGCCTGGTTCAGGTAAAACCACCTTAATGAATTATGTTGCTGTAATGTTAGCCCAGAAGCAACCAGAAGCTATTGGGTTAGCGCCAGATCTTGACTGGCTGCCGATTTTAATTGATATCCGGGATTGGGCCGAGTATTCAAATATCAGTATTCTAGAGTATGCAAGGCAGTTTGCTGAAAAAAACCTATTGGTGAAATCCCTGCCTAAAGGTTTCTTTGAACATTGGCTGGAAGATGGACGGACAGTGATGTTGCTCGATGGGCTTGATCAAGTCACAGAACCAGCCAAAGGTGAGCAAGTCGTAGGGCAAATTAAGGATTTTATCCAGCAATGTCCTAACAATTGGGTAATTATCACCTGCGATAATTCTAATTACCCTAACTCAAATTTACCCGGGGAGTTTTTATGGAACGAAAAATTTTCCCACTATCAAATTCAGTTATTTGATGACAGTAAAATTGAAGAATTTATTCAGCGCTGGTACTATAGTCAAATTCAAGACAAAGCAGAAGCACAACGACTTAAAGAAAGCCTAAGCAACCTACTATCTGAGCATGAACAGATTAGAAAACTGGCAAGACATCCCCTATTGTTGACGATTATTACTTTAATTCACCGCTATCATTTCCGATTGCCTTTGGAACGCTATCAGCTTTATGACCAGGCAGTAGATATGTTATTAACCTCCTGGGATAATCAACCAGATATTAGTCCAGATATTAGTAATAATCACAAGCTGAAATATCTGGGATTGAATGATTGTAGACGATTGATGGAACGTCTCGGGTATTGGATGCATACCCAGGAGAGTAAAAAGGAAAAAGATAAAAAGGATAAAAAAGGTAAGATAGTAATTAACCGAGATGAACTAATCGCTTGGCTTGCTAGAGAAATTAATACCCTGAAACAGATTCAGTTAGACGAGGCCAAGGCAGAGGCAAAACGGTTGGTTAATTTAATTAGCGTTCGCGTAGCGGCTCCAAAGGAGCATCGCACTGGCATTTTAACACAACAAGGGCTGGATGGTTACGCCTTTATTCATAAGATATTTCAAGACTATCTCTGTGCTCAAGAAATTAACTATCAAGCCGATAATGAAGGGGATTTTGATATTATCCTGACTCATATCCAAGACTATCTCCATGACTCTTACTGGCAAGACGTCTTGCTGCTACTAATTGCTCAGCTTAAACCCAAAAAAGCCGCTAAAGCAATTCAGGAAATTTTAAATCATGGCAGTGAGTATGAGTCTTGGTTACATCGAGATTTATTATTTGCTGCCACTTGCCTTACCGAAAATACTCAACCCTTGAAGATAGCAGATAATTCCCTACTGCAAGAAATTTTAGCCGCATTAGTTACCCTAGCAGCCAGTGATTCACGGCGAGTTGGTTACCAAATTCATCAGCAAGTCTTTCAAACCCTTTCTGACTTGAATCAGACTGAGATTAAACTTGACCTTGTACAACTATTGAAAGATAGAGCAAACTCTCAGAAAGATACACAATCCCAGGAAAGCCAAGTAGAATTAGGGCAAAACCAATTAGGGCAAAACCAATTAGGGCAAAACCCGACAGTCCTCAAAAGCTTTTTGGCAGGGCTACAGGATAAGAATGATACCGTGCGTCACCAGGTCAGTGAGATATTAACTAGTGATAGATTAACTAGTGATAGATTAAATAAATTAGACTCTCCTGACTATTATCTCACTACTCTAGATAACACTAGTCTTCCAAAAAATACTCAGAACTCATCACTAAGTACTATTGCTAGATTAGACAATACTTCAGAAAGCTTAGTAAATACATTGCTGAGCTGGCTAAAAGATGACGATGCTACGGTTCGTTCTGAAGCAGCTTTAGCATTAGGTGAATTGGGTCAGGTTTCTGAGCTAGTCGTGAATAGCTTGTTGATGCGGTTAAACGATAAAAATTCTCGTGTTCGTTACTCCAGTATCTGGGCATTGGGCAAATTGAAGCAGCCTGGTAAAACCGTTGTGAGTGCGTTATTGACAAGGCTAAACGATCAAAATACTCGTGTTCGCTGCTTGAGTGCTTCGGTGTTGGGTAAATTAGAGCAGCGTAGTGAAACCGTAGTCAGTGCTTTAGTCACATCCCTCAAAGATAAAGATTCTGATCTCCGTTGTGCCGCTGCTACTGCTTTAGGTCAGTTAGGTAATGGTCAGTTTGGGAACCTTTCTGAAACAGTGGTCAGTGCCCTACTACCACAGCTAGAAGATGAAGATTCTGATGTACGTTGTGCCGCTATTAATGCCTTAAGCCAGTTGGGTAATTCTTCACAAGTTGTGATCACTGCCTTGCTGGGGTGCCTCAAAGATGAAGAGTCTGGTGTACGGGCCTCAGCAGCTGAAACCTTGGCTGAGTTAGGTAAACCATCTAGTTATGTGTCCAATGCTCTTGCACAATGGATTGAGCTGCACCAAGCCTCAGAGTATGTTGGTAGTGCAATTGATGCTCTATGGAATTTGGAGATCGCACAGTAGATTATTCGTTATAGGTCAAATCATTTTTGGCAAAAATCACCATTCTATTCTTAAGAAAATCAATAGTTTTAGGATAAATCCATCCTGGAACCTTTGGAGATTCTCGGTCAAATACAATGTGATAAGGATAGTTTTCCTCTAAAAGATCGCTAAAAAATTTGTATAGGGAAGGATAGTCATTTTTAAGACGGACAATAAATCTGTTGTAGTAGCGGGAATTAACCGCAATATAGTCTGGTTTTCGGTCTATCAATCTCTCAAGGGTATACCATTGTGTATCTTCTTCTCTATCTTCCTTCTCCCAGCGTATATGTGTTGACCACTGCAGGCGTGCCATTATCCAGGGATTATCTTTAAATAGACGGCTAAACTTTTTTTTCCGCCCGCTAATATCTGGCATTCTTTGTTCTGTTAAAATCACCCATGGTATCTTACTAAATTGTGGAGAATAGGCACTCGATTCTATTGAACTTCCCTTTTCAATATTTGTTTTTACCCACTCTTGAGCTACCATTCTAGGGTCTTCTGTAAAACGCTTACCCACATAAAAACTGCAAATCAAATTGTAACTTAAAATAACTAGTAAAAGTCCAATCATTAACCACCGATTTACCTTGATTTTAGTCCAGAATACACCAGAAATAATTAAACCAAAAGGAACTATTGGCATGACGAATCGAGTTTCCATTCTCGGAAAAGATCCAAACTTAAAATAATATAATAAAAATAAACTAAAAAGTAACAATATCCCTTTATGTTCGAGGTGGTTTTCCTTGTCTACAGCAAGACTATAAAAACAAAATAAGAAGCCAAGCAAAAACACTAACCATGATGGGAAACCGATAATTTCTTGGATGGCGACAACAAATTCACCAAAACTATTCCCTTCTGCAATTCCCCCATAGACAGGGGTGACAATATAGTTGTACCAAAAATGCTCCCAAAAAGTAGAATAGTCAAGTAAGGCAAAGGGATTGCATACCAAAAAACCAATAATGACCATCGAAAGACCAATAATAAGTTTTTTGTCGAACAGTAATTTTTTCCATTGCCTCCATGAGCTCGAAGTCAAGGAAAGAACATGAGCAACAACAATTCCCATTCCTATTGCCAAACCATTATATTTAGTAGCTGTGGCAATTCCCGTGCAAAAACCAGCTAGAACATAATCCGATAACTTGCCATATAACAAAATATTTTGAGCGAAATAGAAGGATAATAACATCCAAAACATTACGGGAATCTCTGTTGTCAAAAAATGACTAAAGCTGATGAAGCCTGCGCTGGTAGCAAAAATAATTGTCACTAGGCGAGCTGGGAAAACCCCAAAAAACCTCTTGCAGATCTGATAGACTAAAATAATTGAACCTAAAAACAGAAAAACTGTTAGCATTCTTGACCAGAGGAGTTTAGCTGGATTAATATCATCGGCGGATAGATGTAGAGTATTGCCGATTAATTCAAAGGGTAAAACAGATAAAAAGTAAACAAAATAGGTATGAAAAGGTGGCTTCTGAAATGACTCTGGATTGAAAGGTAATTTTCCAGCTTGAAAAAGTTCTTTAAAGCCCATTTGGTCAGGATTCCATTCTTCCACCCATCCCCAATTAATCCCGTAGATACAGAAAACTAGACCCAAGAAAAGAGCAAATAGCAAAACTTTGTCTAATTTTTTGAGCATTTCAGCACTCTTCATATCATGTCTGCTTGATTACTTACGATACAGCAGTTTTCAATTGGGTTAGATACTTTCGTCTTGGGTTAATGGGAGCAGGGACTGCAGTCGCTCTCATAAAAAATGGCTAAAAGTATTGCTAGGCAACGCTTTTAGCCATTGAGATACTATTTAGTATAAAAAATCAATTATCAAAATCTCAAAGCTATACACAATAGTAGTTTGAGGTGAGTGACAGCTCCTACACTGATTCAATAGAATCAGTGTAGGCTTCCCAACCAATCCAGCTATTGCTTAGGAGGCGTTGGGCTTTAAGAACGGACTGCCCTCTCTTGATGCAAAGCGCGAGTGGGGGAAACCCCCCAAGACCGCGCTGCATCGCTGCCGCTCTGTTTTTTTTGACTTTTTTAAGATTGTTTTGCTGACAAACCAGCATTTAAGGCCGTAGGCCACGCGGGGCGCGTTCGGCTTTGTTTGTCAGTATATACACTATAACATTTTCAAAAAGACCCTATGCAAAATCAATCCCACACTCACCCTTGGCCGTAGGCCACGCTGCGCGAACGTTTTGAGGTGTGGGGCTTCTTTTGCCGGATGCTAAAGTGAACAACTTAGTCTAACAGGTACCGAAGAGCCATTAATAATGATTATAAATATTTCAGCATCCTGTATCCGTAATTGTTCAGATACCTTTAAATCGACTTAAATCGACTTAAATCGACAAAAATTCCACATCCTTAGTCATATTCAACGTATCCACAATCTTTTCGCCACTATGATAAGCCGCTAGCAGAACTTCGCTAGTTTTGCCCCATGCGATCGCACCATTAGCATCTAGAGCGATAGCGGCAAAATCTCGCTGATTCTTCCGAGCTTCCTTAAATGAACGCTCCATGGCATTCACCAGGGATGAACCATCAGTGACTCGCACCACAATCCGTGCTGCTAGACACTCTTCCATAATGTCTTCCCCGATACCGGTGCAGCTCACTGCTGCATCAGAAGTAGCGTAATTTCCTGCTGGCATCGCGGAGTCACTGACGCGACCAATCCGTTCAAAACCCTTACCACCAGTAGAGGTTCCTGCTGCCAGATGACCCCGGCTATCTAGTACAACCACACCAATGGTTCCCCGTCGAGCTTCAGAGCTCGTCACCAATTCGTCCTCAGCAATCACTCCCGCCATCTTATGGCTAAAATTGGCCTGCCTTTCTTGAAGCCACTCTTGTAACCGCAGCTGCGTCATAGGATTGTAAACCGGGAGTTGCAGGTCTCGTAACAATTCTGCAGCTCCATAGTCCGACAACACGCGGTCATCGGAGCCTTGCAACGCTTCTGCCAGCTGAATCGGATGCTGCACTCGCGACACATTAATCACACCGCTGAAGCGCTGAGATTGACCTTCCATCAGGGACGCACTCATCCGGATTTGCCCATCTGATTGCAACACCGAACCGGTGCCAGCATTAAAGCGCGGGTCATCTTCTAACAGTTGGCAGCCTCGGACAACAGCATCAGTTGCACTACTACCGTTCACTAACAAGGCATAAATCTCCTCAATAATTGAGTGGAGGGACTTGCGAATCGCATCAGCCCCTCCTTTGCCTTTTATAGAACTACCAGCACCACCGTGGATAATGACTTTGGGACACACCGTCTTCACAAACATACACAAGAATGAAGAAAATATTAAGGATTAAAACATTTAGTTTGAATTATGAGACATTGGAGTGTCAAGTGTCAAAATATACAAAACCCTAAAAACTGACTAAGAAAACTTCTCGATCCAGCCCTGGTTATCCTTGATACTTCATACCTGCTTCACGCCAGATTTCCTTCTGCGACAGCGCTCTGAGCAATATTTGACTTCCTCCCAACAATCTTGCCATTTTTTGCGCCATGTAAAGGAACGTTGACAAACAGGGCAAATTTTTGTTGGCAGGTTCGATTTCAATTGCTGGCGTGTCATATTAGTTTTATTATAAATAATGACTACTCATAATTGTAACAAATTATTAAGTTATCTCAAGTTTATTTAATAATTTTTACAAAACTTAATTGTATGCCAGGGCAAACCCATCTAAATTCCACACCCCTTATCCAGTAAGGATTTCATCAATTCATGAACAACAAGACTCGATTGCTGAAATCCTAACAAGTGCCTACCTTTCAAACATAAGATGCGAAAGCCGCTGAATTATATGCAGGTTAATTGTTAATCGTTACTTGGTAATTGGTAATCGTTAATTAGTAATCGTTAATTGGTAATTGACCATTTTTCAGGTTTGATTGTCTATAGCAATGTCCATATAGGTTGTGAAATCTCACGGAAGCAGGATGCCCACAATAACAATGATTTTGGTTATTTTTCGTTTATTGATGTTCACAACTCGTTTATAAAACGAGTTTTTTGTCATACTTATGAGGTACAAATTCCTGGGTTTTAGGGATTAAGTGGTAGGGAATTGGTAGTAGGAAATTAGGAGTATGTAATTAGGACTAACCAATTGGGACTAGGCCATTAGGAGTAGGGATAAGCCAATTGACTGTACATCATTACTAGGAGAAATGCTATAGTGATGGACAAAAGAAATCTTCTCACCTTTCCCAACCCATCGATAACAATTAATCAAACTAACAATTAATTAAGCTAACAATTAATCAAAGAATCTATGCAACCTATTCGACAAGGCGACGTTATTTTACTTCCTGTAGAGCAAATAAATGGACAACAGTTACCTCACCTAACCCTAGCAGAAGGGGAGGTAACTGGACATTCCCATCGCATCAGTGACGGTGTTGCTAAGTTATACGAAAAAAAGGGCATTCTTTATCTACAAGTTCTGTCAGAAACAGCAACCTTAACTCACGAAGAGCATCAGCCAATTGAGCTTCCCCAAGGTAGCTGGATGGTGCGAATTCAACGGGAATATGAACCTCAAGGATGGCGATATGTTGCTGACTAATATCATTTCCGGTTGACTACTTATATAGCAAAGGGAACAGGGAGTAGGGAGTAGGGAGTAGGGAGTAGGGAGTAGGGAACAACAATTATTACAATTCCTACACGGATCCCTATTCAAACTTGTAACGTGAAACTTGATCAAGTGAAACTTGATAACGTGAAACTTGTAACGTGAAACTTGTAACTTGATAACTTGTAACTTGATAACTTGTAACTTACCAATTACTAATTACTAAGCATTCAGCTGACGGCTGACAGCTGACGGCTGTATGCTTACCTCGATACTATCTCCTTAAACTTTTTCCAGTCGAACCAAAGCATTGTAGTCTGGAATATCCACTTCAGGCGATCGCTTGCGTTTATCCAATAGCACATTTCCCTCAGGCCAATGTACCTGTAAATTTCCTGGTGTAATCGGTGCGATATGGATGTTTCCTTGGAATTGACCCTGTTGATTCCTCAGAATTACGGCATCGCCATGGTTTAATCCCAGTTTTTTAGCATCCACCCGACTCATCAGCACGGCCTTTCGCTTTGCCCCAGTAATGGCATCTTTCTGTTCTTGTACCATGCTGTTAAATTGTTTACCTCGCCTGGTGGCTACTAGGAAATGACCGTCTGGCAGTTCTCGCTTCGGTGGAGATAAGGGGGAAAAATGGGCTAAACCATCCGGTGTGGGGAAATTCCAGCCAAAGCAAAGATGGGAACCGCCATACTGGAACTGATCACCAGCTTCCTTAAGATGTTGGATACCAGCATACTGGGGGATAACCTGGGCAATTTCTGCCCGAATCGCGGCTGTGCTATCAAAGTGTAATTTATCTGCCAAATCCGGACGCACTCGCTGTGCTAGTTCCATAAAGACTTCCCACTCCGGACGGGCTTCCCCAATCCGAGGGCCAGGAATTTCTGGACTGAAAATCACCCTTCTCTCGGTACTGGTTTCAGTTACTCCCCCTGGGATTTCGTAGCGAGTCGTGGCGGGTAACAAGATTACGGTTTCTCCAGGTTCTACTAACATTTGACTGGAGAGGACAATATCCATATGGACTCTCAGAGGGATTCGCTGTAGTGCCTCTTTGATATAATCTGGTTCTGGCAACACCTCCAGGAAATTGCCTCCGACGGAAAATACTATATCCAACTCCCCTGAATGGGCAGCATCAATCATTTCCGCTGCTGTTAATCCTTTGGTGGTGGGGACTTCAAACTGCCATTGTTGGCTGAGCTTGGCAGCATTTTCTGGAGTAATGGGCTTGCCACCAGGAAAAACCGTGGCATAGCATCCCATTTCTGCTCCTCCTTGCACCCCAGAGTGCCCCCGAATCGGCATTAACCCACAGCCTTCTCGACCAACAAACCCTTTGGCTAAGGCTAGGTTAATGATGGCTCGCACATTATCTTCGCCACACTTATGCTGGGTAATACCCATGCTCCAGACAAACACAGCTTTATCAGCTTCAGCTAGCATCTTGGCAAAGGCGTACATATGTTCACGGGAAGTACCGGAAAGCTGTTCTAGTTCTTCCCAGGATTGGTTAGCTAGGGTTGCTTTTAATTGCTCAAAATTAGTCGTATGATTTTTGATGAAGGATGAGTCTACCCAATGGTTAGCAATCATCTCCTTGAGCGTTCCATTGAGGAATGCCATATCCCCACCCATATTGATTAAAAAGAAGTCTTCGGCAAATTTAGTACCAAATAAGGCACTTTCGGGAATCGAAGGCACCCAATAGCGTTCCATACCTGGTTCTTGGTAAGTGTTAATTACCACGATTTTGGTACCAGCCTTCTTAGCCCAGTGGAGATACTTAACTGTAACTGGCTGATTGTTGGCAACGTTAGAGCCAATAAATACTAATAAATCTGTACCAATCCAATCTTTATAAGAACAAGTAGTAGCTGCTACCCCTAATCCCGCTTTAAGTCCAGCGGTACTGGGAGAATGGCAGATGCGAGCAGCATTATCTATATTATTAGTCCCTATCGCTCGCACTGCTTTTTGGGCAGCATAGTAGGTTTCATTTACTGTACCTCTACTGGTTAGATAAACGCTAAATCGGTTAGTGCTGCTATCAATGGGTGAAGGTAAACTATTCCTTAGGGAATCACTGATTAATTCCAGTGCTTTATCCCAACTAATTCGACGAAATCCTTGCTCCCCTCGTTGCCGCATCATGGGGTAAGCAAGCCGTCCTAAATCCCGCAGTTGGATACTTTTTTTCCTCTGAAGCTGAGAGACATCTGCTAAGATTTCGGGGTCAAATGCTGCCATGGTATTCATCCGCAACAGCCGCAGCCGGACATTACAGACATGGACGCCATCAACAGTCCAGTCTTTCATACCAGTAGTGCCAAGGGCGCAACCGTCGCACACTCCCTGATTTAAGATATCCCAAGCATAGGATAACTGGTCTCGGTTTTCCCAAGCTGCTCTGAAGACTTCCCAATAATTGTTCGGGTATTGTTCACCAATACCGAATGGTTTCCAGTTTGCCCAGTAGGAAGGAGTCCAGCCTTTTTTGGGTTGACGCAGCATGAGTTTTGAGTAAGGTAAAAATCTGGGTACTTGATCACATTACCATAAACTTTAGCAGAAAAACTATTACGTAATATTAATTTTGTATCTATTACTAATTAGAGCAACTAAAAGATAGTTTAAGACATAGTTTGTTTCTTAAATAAAACAGTTGGGTAGGGTGCGTTAGGGACGGACTCGCCCTGATTTTATCAGTAGCCAGTATTGGGACAGTCCGTCCCGTAACGCACCACAGGTTCAAACAGCATGCATTGAGATGCACCCCAATATAACTATGTATTCAACGTCAGTTGTTAGCTATCATCATTAAAATAAACCTGTTTGATTATAATTTAATAGTTCGAGATTATATCGAATTTAAAGTCTGGGGAAAAGCCCATCATCTTTCCGTAACAGAGATTAGCAACAAAGCACCTCAAGTAGCTTAGCCATGACCGTAGCGTGGCCATTACCGTAGCGTCGTGACCCAAAGGCCAAGGCCAACGGCTGATATCTGAATGCTTACTCTTAACCTTTACTTCGACTGCTATACAAAACATTGGGAAGCAGGTATCCTATGCCTAAAAAATTTGTAGCACTATTAGATACTATTAGATAGGATTAGCAAAATGATTAAACTACCGATAAGGTCATATAGCAGTTCTCAATTGGGTATTGAAAACTGCTATCAACCAACTATGAATCAGTACCGCAGCAAAACTAAATCCCAAGTCTGGGTAGTGGAAAACAGCCAAGTGCGATCGCGTTTAGATCAACTGGCAACAGAAGAACCTTTGGAAATTCGCCTGACCTCTCCCCAGAAAACCGTTGCGGTGACGATGCGCACCCCAGGGGCAGATTTTGAACTAGCAGCAGGGTTCCTCTACAGTGAAGGAATTGTAAAGGATCGGGATGATATTCAACGGATTAGCTACTGTGTGGATTCTAATCGAGATGGTGAGCAGCGCTATAACATTGTGAATGTGACCCTGAGGCAGGAACTGACTCCAGATTTGCAGCCCCTGGAACGCCACTTTTTTACCACCAGCGCCTGTGGAATTTGTGGAAAAGCTAGTCTTGAGGCACTACGGTTGCGAGGGTGTCCAGTGATGTCTGATGCTATGGAAGTCAGCACTGAGGTGATTTACAGCCTCTCGGAACAGCTGCGTTCAGCTCAATCAGTGTTTTCCACAACTGGGGGAATCCATGCTGCTGGGTTGTTTAATTCCCAAGGAGAGTTACTCTCGTTACAAGAAGATGTGGGACGTCACAATGCTGTGGATAAATTGGTGGGTTCAGCCTTATTAACTAATCAACTGCCCTTAAGCGATCGCATTGTGATGGTAAGTGGGCGCTCTAGTTTTGAGATTCTACAGAAATGTCTCATGGCTAGGGTACCAATTGTTTGCGCTGTATCTGCGCCCAGCAGTCTAGCGGTAACCCTAGCCAGAGAGTTTGGGATTACTCTAGTGGGATTTCTGCGGGGAAAACGGTTTAATGTTTATTCTGGGAAAGAGCGTATTTGCAGTTTTTTTGATCATGGTTGATATGTCAGCATTCAGCCGTTAGCTGTCAGCTGTCAGCATTCCGTAACTCAGATTAAACTTTTGCTTACCTGTTGTCTTGTCCAGTCGCTTATTCAAAAGCTGTTTGGTGTAGCTTATCCTATGCCCATAAGCAAATCAAGTACCGTGGCACAGGCTAGAAGCCTGTGCCACCCATTACCTGATAGCTGATAGCTGATAGCTGATAGCTTACGCTAGATTACACAACAACAAAATCGTCAGCCGTAATCAGATTGGAGTTCACATCAGTCAAGAAAGCTAACGGTTGATTATTTTGAGTTGTGATCCAGGTGTCACCATTTTGTTCAAAGATAGAAAGTGACCCAAAGGTCAACCCTCCCTCTAATTGCAACAAATCTACACCATCTTCAAAGTCAACAATAGTGTTCTTGCCTGCAGTGGACAAGACAAAGGTATCTTCTCCAGCGCCACCAGTCAGGATGTTATCTCCTTGACCACCATTGAGGAGGTCGTTACCGCTACCGCCAAAGAGTTGATCTTGACCTTGGCCCCCTAAGAGGGTGTCATTACCCTCGTCTCCAAATAACTTATCGTCACCGCCGCCACCGTCAAGGAGGTCATCACCCGCCCCTCCTTGGAGGGTGTCTTGACTGTTAAGACCCTTGAGGGTGTCGTTTCGTGAAGTACCAGTGAGATTATCATTATTTGAGGTGCCAATTTCCGTGATACCCACAACAAGTATAGAACTCGCATCTGAGAGAGTCCATGCGCCACGCCCCAGAGTGCCAGCTACCAGTAGGTCATCGCTGGGATCGTAGTCAAGATCCCAAACAGGAACATTAGGTAAATCCGTTCCTAGCTTTAACCAATCGGTGAAATTATTGCTGCTAGTTGCTGAAAAGATGCCTATATTGCTGCCAACTACGATCCCATCTACCGTAGAACCGGAAATAAACTCAATTGATCGCAAGTTCAAATCCGCTGGCTCTAAATTTAAGTTGGTAGCGAAGTCTTGCAGGTTGCCCGTGATATCGATCCAGTTATTTGCATCAGTCGTTTGAAATACCTGGTCATCATCAATGGCAAAGCCAGTCATCCAGTCGTCGCTATCGAGTACGATGTCTCCAACGAATCCACCAGAATAGTTAGTGTTTTCTAATGTTCCGTCTGATGTGGTGCGGACAAATATGTTAGATTGAGATCCGACATAAATTACGTCTGGATTATCTTGCCCATTCCGACGACCACCATAGGCAATTGGATCGCCGTCACCGCTGTTGACCCCCACACTACCGCCGCCAGCCGTGTTCACAATAGTGACGTTATCACCCTGGTCAAACGATTCGTAGACGCGAGTGCGTCCACCAATAGCAATACGGTTGGGATCAACTTCATTGACTACTACTGGTGTGACAAATTGTCTATCAAAAGTGTTGAAACCATTTAGAGTAGGAAAAGTCTCGCTGATTCGGTTGTTATTTGCATCATAGACCCGACGTCTGAAACTATCCAGATTTTGAAAGCTTGAGTATCGCACCGATTGCTGATCGTTATTAGGATCAATCGAAACTGCGACATCGCCACCATCAGCCGTAGACACGCTGTCCCAGACAACTGAATCAGAGTTATTTTGTTGTGTTGTTCCTGTATCTTGGTTTCCGCTGATGATAATGTTGGAAACAGTATCGTAAGCAATATCGTGGATCTCAGTCACCTGCAAATTGCTATTGAGGGAAAACCAATCTCCAGTGTTGTCTTGTGGATTGGTGCGGCGGTAGATTCCTCCATCATCCACTTCAATGATGTCACCATTGGCATCGAAGGTCATTTCGCGGGAATCGGCGTGTGGTGAACTGTTGTTTGCCGTTCCGCCATTGGGAATGGCTGTAATAAGGTTGCTGTGGGTCAAATGTTCCCACTGAGGGGAAGGAGACTCATTGGTTGGATCAACTGTCGTATCACCACGGAACAGTCGCCCAGAAAAAGTTCGTGCCCCTACAAAGGTTGGGAAAGTTGTGGTCTGCCCTCGAGGTGCTCCTTGCCGATCACCACCGATATAGACAACATTCTGATTGTCAGGATCGGCAAGAATCGAGAAATGTATAGCTCCTTGACCTCCTGGTTTTTGTGTGGGGTTGAGACCCACATTTGTCGGGTTTCCTCCAACTACTTCTGGGGTCCGTGGCAAGTCCATTTGAGTCCAAGTTGGGTTGGTTGCCGTTGGATTGTCTGTAAATCCGATATAAGACGGTTGCCCATTGGTGAGAACAGCAGTGTATAGGCGACCATTGCTTGCGACCGCCATCTCTGTGTTATTATTACCTACCTCAGTGATGACCCCATCTAGATTCGCATCCTGATCAGATACGTTAGTCCAATTAGCTCCACCATCATCTGAACGAAAAATACCGTTGCCCTGAACCGATACGTAGAAACGCTGGTTATCAGTTGGGTCACCCACTAGATCAAAGGCAGCTCCCGCATCAAGTCCATTGCTACCTGATATGAATTCCCAGCTTGCACCATTGTTAGTGCTGCGGTAAACACCCCCTTGAGTACCACCACGAAAATTATTAGCACTGACTAAGAGCGTGTTGCCGCGAGAGGCCACACCTGAAATATTTCGTCCTGACAGCAGAGTTTCATCGGCTTCATCAACCATACCGTCACGATCGTTGTCCAGGTTATCAGCCGTTCCAAGTTGAATCCAGGTATTTCCTCCGTCAGTGGTCTTTAACAAACCGGTTAAAGGTCCTGGCACGTCTTGATCCTCAGAACGGAAGAAAGAACTGAAACGACCTATGCCAGCAATGATCGTTTGATTGGTTGGATCACTCGGATCAAATTCCATTGCGCCAATGGAATTCCCTAGCAAGTCATCCGTAAGCGGTGTCCAGTCTGGGCTGCTGTCCGTTGCATTCGTTGTTTTCCAAATCCCGCCATTTGTGGCTCCGATATAAAGGATATTGGCATCATCAGGGTGAGCAAGCACCGTATGAATTGCCCCAGCCACCTCATTATTAGGCTGAACATTCTCAACTTGCCCATTCTGTGCCGGACTCGGTCCCTGGGCGATCCACTGTCCTTTAGCTAAAACTGAGCCATAAGCTGCTCGTGTTGCTGCCTGAAATGCCAACGGGACTTCAACATTACTGGTGGTTATTTCTAGTTCCCAGTCTCCTCCCAGTGCCCCAGAACCAGTGGGCTTTGTAGAAGCAGCAATTTCCGCCCCAGTTAGGTAGTGTAGCTTTTCCACAAACTCCATACCCGCATCCCCAGCAGCAACATTGCAACCGTAAAGAAGGATAGGAATAGAAGTGAACTTGCCTTCCTGAGTAAGAGAAGTTGAAGCAATCCAGGTCTTTAGTTGTGCACCATAGTGATTTAGAGTGTCTAGACTTAACTGGCTATTCCCTAAATACAAACACCCTGGTGAACCATGAGAAATGATGTGAATAGCAGTAATATCAGTGCGTCCTTCCAGAACCTTGGTAATTTCTTCAACCCCATCCTGTGTAGAGTCCAGGACAATCACCTCAGCTTCGGGTACCGTACCATTAACTAAACTCTGATAATCATCAACCCCTGAGTCAATAAAGACAATAGTGCTAGAGGTTTTGGAGTGACTTCCCAAAGCTTTGTGTACCTCAGTCTCCCCAAAGTTCAACGACTTATCGAGATCGTTAAAACTTGCATATTTGATATCAAACATGCTAAAATGCCCCTTTATGATGTGTTGGTTTGTAACAGTAGCCACTGGTGAAATGGCTACTAGTCTCAGCAGTCCTCTAAAATCCCGTTGATTACTGTTAGCATCCTGCACATTCTTATTAGTAGGTGGCTGCCATCCACCTACTAATAGTGACAATTTGCCAACAGAACCAAGCATTCGATAATCAGGGTTTGAGTAATTACAATCTCAACCCAAATTACCAATCAGATATTTAGGATAATATTTGCGACATAAACTATCCTAACTACACATCCGGCAACTATAGGCGAAGCTTTGATGAAGTATCACTCAAGTTTTATTAAATTTAAGTTAAGCAAAGCTTTCACATTTAATCAGATGATATAGATTTTTTATTTGAGTTGTGAACAGACTCCCAAAGGGCACAAGGCAAGAGGCAAAAGGCAAAAGGCAAGAGGGGCAATAGATACGGATTTTTATTGGACAATAAAAAAATACCTCCTAGGTTTACATCTCATTTATAAACCCTATAGCGTTTCTCGCAGTTATGAGGTACAGTGTTTTTTGACACTGATTTCCTGTCTTGATGATTTTTAACGACAAATTAAGTACATTGTCTTGATGCAATAGCGAGTGGGGGAAACCACGGCAGTCGCTCATGGGGGAGACCCCCAAGACCGCGCTGCCTTCCCAAGACCGCGCTGCATCGCTTTCTTATAGCCTACTCCCTACACCCCACACCCCACACCCCACACCCTACACCCTACACCCTACACCCTACACCCCACACCCAGTAAGGCTCACAAGCTGAGGGGGTGACAAGGGAGCTAGAAGGTAGACTGAATCAGCTTCATGGCTCTTTTACCCCTCTGAAAAAAGGGTAGTTTATTGCATTTATTTATCATTAATTTTTGAGCTAAGACTGACCAAAACTCCATTCCTACTATCCATAAAAGCCCGTATTGACCTATCCAAAAGTTACTATGTCGTTGCTGTATTCGCCCTAGTTATTGTAGACGATTGATATATTTTTGTTGTCCTAGTTGTTTGATATTTACCCATTGCAAAGCAGCAGTAGTATAGGAGATTGCTATTAATAATACTAGACGAGTTAAACGTTCAACAGAAGCTTTAGACCCTTCTAGATTATAACCACCACTCTTACAATCCTTAAACATCGCTTCAATTCCACTTCGGGCTTTATAGGCTTCCCAACTTTCTTTTAAGCTCTTGATATTTGTTAAAATATACCAAGGTTAATCTGAGCTCTTACCTTTGTATTTTCTTTTGTAGTAGGCGGCAATCGCCATTCCCCCAAACCCTTTACTTTTAGTTACCTTGACTCCAGTAAAATTTTTTTCATTCTTTGAAGTTACCGTAAGAGAGTGGAGCCTTTATGGGTGAGCAATTTTGCAGAAAAGGTTTGAATATTTTGTAATAAGGCTCCACTCTCTAAGGTTTCGTCTCCCGGAGATAATTCTAAGGAATTTAGTTTTTTAAAATCTTTTTCTTTCTCCTGAAGGTGCGCTTTCCGTAGGCGAATTTAATTCGCCACGGGTCGCACCTGAATGTAGGTATTGGCTTTTTGACGGAAAGCAAAATCTACATGCTTTGATTGGAGCCATTTAGCTAGTTCAACACGCTAGATATTCTCTATCTCCGATAACCACAAAATCGTCACCTTTTAACATTTCAATTACCGGAACCAGTAAAGCTTGTTGTTCTGACAGGTTACTGCACCCACGTTTATCTAAAAAAGTCCAATAAATCGGCCAAGCTCGTTTCGACCAAATTACGCTGACCATAAATAAGTTGTATTGCTTCCATTGAGTTCTATCGAAACTTCCTGAAATTTGAGAACCCCCGTGCTTCAGCCGGGGTCAGAAGTTACCGCAAGAATAAGGCAGCCTTTATGGTTGGTCGGCTATGAGCAAAAGGGTTAAAACTTTATGATTAAGGCTGCCTTATTCTAAGGTTTCGTCTCCGGGATGAAAAAGAGAGACTGGATTTATCCAGTCGTGTCCTCTATCTGACTTCTAATCCAGCGCTCCACATACTCACCCGCACTAATCCCAGATTCCTTTGCAGATAGTTGCAACCATTTCCAAGCACTATCTGTAAGCATTATATTATGTGGCTTTTTTAGCTGGTCATGGAGTACAGGAACTCCTCTCATTCTTTTTCGCGATCTTTCTTGAGATTGACTTGAAATTGTTAGTTATTGCGCATATACTAAGATTATGATAGCAAATAGGTCAAGGTTGTCAATATGTATAAAACTATCCCAGTAAAAGCGGTGCTTTCAGATGAAGAAAAAGCCTTCTGGGAATTCCAGTGCCAGCACTCAAACAGTCTATTTAATTGTGCTATCTATTACTCAAAACAGAAACATTATAAGTGGTTAGAGGATCAGGAAGCTTATACTACTTACTGGCGTGGAGATGAACTAAAAGCAGGATGGAAGACTTACAAGTGTGGTGTTAAGTATCCAGAAATTGATAAAGCCTTAAAAATGTCACCCCACTATAAGGCAATGGCAGCTCAATCCGCTCAACAGACTCTCAAGACAGTAGGTGAAGCTATTAAGAGTTACAACCAGCTAGTAGGTCTGTATTACAAAGGGGAAGTAGACAGGCCAAGATTTCCCCGGTATCGCAAATCAGGAGGGTTATTTTATGTTACATTTCCACGACAAGCTCTTACCTATAAACGGGGGCTATTTTATCCATCTATTAGCAAAGAAAGCAAGCCAGAACTGCTAACTGAAATCATCCTAACTCCACCAAATTTTATAGATCCGGATTGGGTAAAAGAAGTCACGATTCGTCCCTGTTACGGTCAATTGTGGATTGACTGGGTTATAGATGACGGAAAACAGCCAGTGAAGAGTAACTCTAGTTTGGATTATTCTCAGGCTCTGGGAATAGACCATGGTGGCGATAACTGGCTGACCTGCGTGTCTACCCTTGGAAAAAGCTTTATCATTGATGGAAAAAAACTCAAGTCCATGAATCAAGGTTATTCTCGACTAGTTGCTAAACATAAAGCCGGAAAGCCTGAAAGGTATTGGGACTCTATTTTAGATCGAATTCAATTAAAGCGAAACAATCAAATGAGGGATGCGGTAAACAAGGCTGCCCGATTTATTGTTAACCGCTGCTTAAATGATGGAATTGGAAATATTGTCATTGGCTGGAACGAGGGTCAAAAGAATCGTTCCAATATGGGGAAAAAGGGTAATCAAAAGTTCGTTGTTATACCAACCAAGCGACTAATACAAAGGTTGGAGCAATTATGTCTAGAATATGGAATCAGATTAATAATCACAGAAGAATCCTACACCAGTAAAGCGTCTTTCTTAGATGAGGACTTCTTGCCGACTATAGGTGAAAAACCCGTTCGCGTAGCGTCGGCTTTGCCGAAAGGATGGAGAGCCTCTGGTAGAAGAATTAGACGAGGACTTTACCAAACTGCTTCAGGAAAGTTGATCAACGCCGACTCCAACGGCGCTGCCAACATCCTTAGAAAAGTAACCACACAGCCATTCGACCTGGCTAAGGTGGCTAGGGGATCTTTGACAGTCCCACATCGGTATAACTTATTCAGTGATTTGTCTAAATCATACCGATATAAAGGTGGAGCAGGACGGGTTTACCCTCCTGCGTAACAACCTTTGAGAATCCCCCGTGCTTTAGCCGGGGGAGATGTCAACAAGAGCAATAAATAGATGTTTAGATTGAGGGCAATGAGTCTGAATTCTCAAGGGGTGACAACAAAGCTCAAACCTAGGCAGGTGTTAGGTTAATGGTTAATGGTGTTTGGTTTAATGAGCGCGACTCGTGTTGTTATATTTCCCAGCATTTGAAGCAATTTTAACCAATCCAACTGCATAGATAGTTTTAATCAACCACTATGCCATGAAGATGTTCACGCTTCACCTAACCCCTAAAACCTAACCCCTGTAATATTTTCAATTAGCTTGTCACCCCGTCAGGTCTGAATTAGATGTTTAATAATTGGAAACCATAGTAAAGTTACACTCAGTTGAGGGAGTTTGAGGAATTTTTGTAAGTAACGGCGACGACTCTCAAATAATATCGGTTGAGGAAACAAAGCTGCTAAGGGTTCAATCCTGACTTGCGTGGTGATTTTGTAACAGCCCTACCAATAACTCAACAGTTATAAATTGAGTTGAGTTTAATCGGCTTTGAAGATGAGTCTGGTAAAATTGAGGTAGCATTTTCAATCTTATTGGTCTTGTTGACAATTGAGACCATTATTTTTTGACCACAAGTCGCTCTAATTGCCAATTAATCAGGCTTCTGGCTTGGTTGTCACCCCGTCAGAAACAAATTCGCTATCCTGTGGTCAAAAAAGGAAAAACGGTTGCTAAAAAAGGTAAAAATAAGAAGACGTAACTAAAATTTTGAAGACATTTGTTAACATCTCAGCTTCAAAAGAAGACTGGGTTATTTTATCATAGTCTAAACTCCAGTTAATCTAACTAATTATGAATATTTGTATAAACGTTAAAAAATAAATCCCCATTATAGGGACGTTAAATTATGTCTATATTTATCAATAAACAGCATCATTTTAAGCATGGTTATACCTAGAAAAAGGAGGCTAAATAATTCCTTTGTTAGCCTCCCGTTTTGGGTCATCGTCAACTACCAATTACGAATTGCAAATTACCGATTACCATTATTCCAAATTCAAAGTAGACCAAGTTATAGAACCTACAATCCCATCAGCATATAATCCTTTAGCTTTCTGATAAGCAATCACAGCAGATTTTGTCTGAGAGCCAAAATCCCCATCGGTTGAACCAGAATAAAATCCTTGGGTTTGGAGCAGCTGCTGTAGTTCCTCTACTTCTGATCCAACTGCTCCTTTAATTAAAGGAAGATAGGCCGATGAGGGTTGAACGTTACGCCATCTTTCTGAAAACTCTTCCAAGACTTCTTTTGGTAGTTGTTTTTCTAGCCACTCAATCGCTTGTTTTTGGTGAGGTAAGCCACGATAATACTTGTAGGTGTTAAGGAGCAGCACAGGCTCCCGCTTCTTGTTACCTGGTTCCGAAGGAGATTCCTCTGATGGTTTAGAAGAACTTTTCAGTGCTTCCCAGGTCTTTGAACCCACTAATCCATTGGCATTTAGTCCTTCAAACTTCTGAAAGGAAATCACTGCTTTGGTAGTAGCAGGACCAAAAATGCCATCAACTGGACCGGGACTAAACCCTTGAGTTTGGAGGGATTGCTGTAGATCTTTGACTTTCAGACCAGTGTCTCCTTCTCTGAGATAGTCTTCAACTGATGAGTCAAGGCGCTGACGAACTTCTCGGCGCAACCGAGGCAATTGACTGTATAACCAGTCCCCAGGGCATTGGGTTGGTGAAAAGTCTCGATGCCCTTTAATATTGTCTGGGCTAATCTTGGTAGTATTGCAAATCGAAACACATAAATCTACCAAACTTTTCCATTGTTTGGCATTCATCCGGTAGCTGATAAAGGTGCCTTCATTTTCAATTCCAGGTGACTGGTTACCTAGAGTACTACCAGCATGAGCAGAGCTGACAGAACGTCCTTTTTTAATCGCTGATAAGGAACCCTGTCTACCTTCGAGTAAATGTCCACCCGTGGTATTCAAAAAGTTGTGACCTGAGTCATCCCAGCCAAACCCATCCATGTGGGATTTTTGAATACTCCTAGCCAAACTTCTGGAGCCCCATAAGGTTCCTTTGGATAGATCATTCGGGGCATTGGGAGTAGCAGTATGGTGAATAATAATATATCGTGGTCTAGTGGTATCTGGCCATTGTTTTGGGGGTTTAGCTCCCCATTCTTTTGCTGAAATGACACTAGCAGTGAAAGACATATTGACTTGCGGTCTCCAGTTATACTAATTTACTAGTGGTATCCTTGGAATAGGATGGGATCAGGTAACCAAACCATATAACCAAACTATGGATTTGGCTGAGGTGGATTGGCCACTATTGCTGACTGGATCTTAGCCTTCAATTGCGATTATCATCTATAGCAGTTCTCAATTAGGTGAAGTACTTTCGTCCTGGGTTTTAGGGAGTCAGGAGTCTGGGGAATAAAATTGAATGTACCTCATAAGTATTGGAAACGCTATATACTATGTAGGTAGGTATGTAGCTAGGTAGCAAGAAACATAACAAGCAACCAGGCTTTTGAAGGTTACAGTTTACGCTCAACACTCAATAAAAACCATTTGGACTTCAATGATTTTAAGCTAGTCAACTTAGAAATAAGATTAAATTAAGTAAGTCAACTACAAGTCAGTTAACTACAAGTAAGTCAACTATGCCAAAAGCAATCTGGAACGGAGCGTTACTAGCCGAGAGCGACGAATGTGTGGTGGTGGAAGGCAATCAATACTTTCCCCCCGACTCCATCAACAAGCAGTATTTCAAGGAAAGTACTACCCACACAACCTGTTATTGGAAAGGTGAGGCTAGTTATTACACCATACTGGATGGTAAGGAAAATAAGGACGCAGCCTGGTATTACCCGAGCACCAAGGAGAAGGCGAAACCCATTGAAGGGTATCTTGCTTTCCGGGGCGGGGTGAGAGTTGAGGTGTAGGTGATAAAGTGACTTTTTAAGGGGGATTTGGGAAAATTTTCCCCAGCAGTTGCCATAAAAGCTATAATATGTGCTATGATCTAAATCGCACGGTACGCGGACGTGGCGGAATTGGTAGACGCGCTAGATTTAGGTTCTAGTGTCGCAAGACGTGAAGGTTCAAGTCCTTTCGTCCGCATCTAAAGGTGCGACCCAAGGGCGATTTACTCGCCCTTGGAGGCGCGCACCTAAGCCAATCAGGGTTTTAGGTTTCTGTAAACCTAGAACCCTTAAGCAATTATTAGCGGTTAGTTGTATTTAGTGACTATTTTCTTTAGTTGATAAGTAGTGCAACCTTACCTGTCATTGAACCGGCTTCGATAGCGTTGTGAGCAGCAGCAGCTTCTTTGAGGGGAAACCGTTGGCTGAGGTGAATTTTCAGTTTACCTTCATCAATCCAATTAGCACACTGCTGGAGAATCTCGGTTTGGTGCTGTTGAGCTGTAGTGAGTCCTTTCAAGGCTGGGGTGAGCATGAGTTCTAGACTGATTCGCAAATTATGCGATCGCGCTGTCTTCAAATTACCCTCGGCTGGGTCTGGTTGGAGGATAGTCACAATATCCCCATATACTCGCACTGTTTCACAGGTGTCATAAAAAGTTTTACCGCCTACAGTATCGAACGCCAAATCTACTCCCTCTCCCCCAGTCCAATCCAAGGCAGCTTTGACAAAGCTAGTTTGTTTGTAAAGGATAGGATAGTCAGCACCTAACTGACGCACTAATCTAGCTTTTTCTTGAGAACCGACAGTAGTACAAACCTCAGCACCTTTGAGCTTAGCTAGCTGAATAGCAACGTGACCAACACCACCAGCACCTGCCTGAATCAGCACCTTTTGTCCTGCTTCCAAGCGTCCTCGGTCATACAATGATTCCCAGGCAGTGATCAGTACTAGAGGAGCAGCAGCGGCTTCAGGGAAGGAGAGGGATTTAGGCTTGTGGGCAACTAAGGACTGATCAACAACAGCTAGTTCGGCATAGTTACCTGTACCAGATAATCCTAATCCCCCAGCACAGAAATACACTTCATCACCAACCTGGAATTTATCGACACCAGCACCAAGGGCTTCTACCACACCAGCACCATCGCAGCCTAGGATAGCTGGCATTTGGTCACGGTAAACGGTGCCTCTACGCCGCAGTTTGGTGTCAATGGGATTAACACCAGCAGCGTGAAGACGCACCAGGATTTCTGTGTCGTTTTTAATTGTGGGAGCTGGTACATCCTGAAGTTCGAGCACTTCAGGTGTACCAGGAGCGGTCATTACAATGGCTTTCATTGGTCATTTGTTAATTGTTAATTGTTAATTGTCAATGATCAATGGTCCATTTTCAATTAACTTTGCACAAATAACTTTGGACAAAATCGCCCTTTGATGATTTGCCTTGATGATTTGCCTTTTACAGTGATCATGCTGTACATAGTTGTGCTGTCG
The DNA here is from genome assembly GCF_010692305.1 of Moorena sp. SIO4G3. NCBI lineage: Bacteria > Bacillati > Cyanobacteriota > Cyanophyceae > Coleofasciculales > Coleofasciculaceae > Moorena > Moorena sp. SIO4G3. The sequence continues at coordinate 24,087 of NZ_JAAHIG010000009.1, forward strand.
TTTGACTATAGCGACAGGGATGGCTGAAGAGTGCTTTAGGCTGGGATTGGTGTTCTACTCGAAAGACATTGCTATAGAGATTAGCCAGGATTTGTTTACCAGAAAGGCTTCGGTCTAGGTAGGGCAATGCGGGTTTGATATAAGGATAGACAACATTCCAGTAAAAGTTTGGGTAGTTCCGGCGCAAATCACCAGGATTACGATAGCCTAAAATCTGATTTTTCCCGATTTCTTCAAACTCGTAGAACAAGGCACTAATTTTTTGTAAGTAGCGGGGATCAGCCAGCTGACCAATCAAATCTGCTGCTCTGACTAAACCAGGATAGTTAACCGTGTCTTGATGATCCTGATCAGCAGGTACTGGGAAACGGGTTAATTCAATATTTTTCTTAATCTGCTCAGTATCAATCAGCAGGTGATTACCAAAGTGTTCCTCAATAAACTGCTTACCCCGGTCTACATGATAGGGAGTAAGGCTAGCATCAGTGGCACCTGTAGGTAGAATAATCATACTATTGTCTATTCCTGTGGCATACAATCCTTGGTCTGGTTGGTCTTGGCGACAGATACCTTTGATATAGCCAATGTCATGGCACAACAAAGAGATAATCACGTGCAACCAGTCTTCACAGGAGACGCTCCCTTCGCAGATGTGCTTACCCCACAAGATTTCCTGTCCGACTAGGGTAACTAGGACGGTGTGTTCAATGTTGTGATAAAGAGCGTCACTATTAGCAATATTTTCCAAAGCCATGTGGGTAGCCCAAGTAATCAGCTCACAGTAGTCTGATTTAAGGTTGCCATAAGTGCTGTGGAAACCTGTCTCTAGATTTTTAACACAGGTATCAATGATTATCTCGGTAGGATTAAACATAATGCTAGACATATAGGAAAAAGCAGATCTCGGAATAGGGAAAAGAGAATAGCCATGCAGCAAGAGAACAGGGGAGCCAGTGAGCCCAAAGGGGGTTCCCCCCATCAGCAACTGAGGTGGTTTACCCCATTTGCGACTGCATCAAGACAGGAACTTCGGAATTGGGAAAAAACCCTCTGTACCTCATAAGTATGGAAAACGCTATAGCTAAATCGATGGTAGATAGGTCTTGCATTTTTGATCTTCTAATTTCATAAAATTCTCTTTGAACCTCATATATTCATCAAACCCCACTTGCATAGTGACTTACCGCCTGAGATGATCTCACTTATGACTGACTTGTGACTAACTTTTAGTGTGTCAATGGTATATCAGCAACTCCTCATTTAGATTTCAGCTGATCCTGACGGTCAAATCCAGGGGATTTCAGGTTAGGGGTTAGGGGTTAGTAGTTAGTTAATTGGTCTGGCATTGCTCAATCATGCAATGATTTTAATAGTTTTTTGGAATGGGCAAGATGCTGTAGAACGAGCATCTTGCCCGTTTCATTTCCCAGGCAGGATGCCCACCCCACTGATATTAATTCCGCACCTCAGGAATGCCATTGGTCTGACTAACTACTAACGACGTTTTGTTTGGCAGCTTTCACCTATATTTAGATAAACGCTAGATCAAAGTCCTCAGCATTCGCCCTGAGGCACTTAGCTTTGTTAGGTTCGGCACAAGGAGCGAGGTATTAACCTTACGTTTGTCAAGTTTTCACCCACAATGTATGAGGTATCTACCAAGCTGATAGCTGATAGCTAAAAGCTGATAGCTTTATGAACAGAACCGATCAAGCTCCCAATTTTGGGAAATACAAGTGCAACGGGGAGTGATATGATCTGACCAGTACTCAGTGCCACCAAACCCAGCGTTTTAGCTTGAGGGAAAAGGCAAGAGAGTACTGAGACATCTATAACCTCGTATAGGTTTGATTGCCATTAATCAAACTCTAGCCTGTGTTTAATACATCAGGGTAATTTGTGGAAAAAGGCTCACAAGCCACGTCTAATCCATAATTTGTGTGAAAATCTTCACAAACCCAGGGCTAGCTCAGCTTTTCGATAAGCTAGTTAGGATGGGTTTAAAATTAGCATAAATACTATCTTTTTTTGGTGCATCTTGATAACCACCTAAGCGCTATGTCTAGGGGACAAAACCGATTATTCAAAATCTCTATCGGCAAGACTGAGATGTTCTTAGAAAAATTGAATCAACTAGATTTGACTGTAGCATTTGATCAGCTAACACCTCGTAAACGAGAGGTCTTGAAGAAAATGTTAGCGGGCCAAAGCGATCAAGCGATCGCTAAGTCGCTACACATCACAGAAGCTACTGTCAGAAAACATGTGCAGCAGCTGTGCGAGAAATTTGAGGTGAGGAATGCACCAGGTGAACACTACTCACTCCGTAATCAGTTAATTGACCGACTTAGTGAATATTACCCTAAGTTAGTAAATCCAGAATTATTAAGTAAATCTAGATCTTTGAGCCTCCCAGCGATGCCAGAGTCAGAAGGGCAACAACAGCCCGTTTCTCTCAATGTTGACTTTTATATCGAGCGCATTCCCTATGAAGATCAGTTGTTAGAGGCAATTGTGAAGCCTGGTGCTCTAATTCGGATAAAAGCACCCCAGCAAATGGGCAAAACCTCCCTGATTGAAAGAGTTCTGGCTGAGATCAGGAAGCAACGTTATCAAGCTGTGACCTTAAGCTTTGAGTTAGCAGATAGTACCGTCTATAGCGACCTCGGCAAATTCTCACGGTGGTTCTGTGCCAGAGTTGGTCAGACTCTAGGGCTATCAAATAAGTTGGATGAGTATTGGGATGATATTTTTGGATGTAATAGTAACACCACAGATTACTTTCAGGAGTATTTATTAGCAAAAACTGAAAGGCGGATCGTACTGGTTATAGATAAAGTTGATCGGGTGTTTGAACACCCCGTTATTGCTGATGATTTTTGTCGCCTTCTGCGTGGTTGGTATGACATCGCTAGGCGGGGCGATCGCAGTAGTGCTATCTGGAAAAAACTCCGGTTGGTTATAGTACATTCTACAGAAATTTATAGCTCCTTGGATATCAATCACTCACCACTTGCTAATGTGGGATTGGAAATTGAGTTGCCAGAGTTTAGCACAGAGCAGGTACAGGAGTTAGTTAGACGTTATGGACTGGATGGGAATCCCAGAGAAGTCGAGGAACTGATGGCGATGGTGGGAGGACATCCTTATCTGTTGCGCAAAGGTTTAGCTTATATTAAAGATCATAACATTACCCTAGCGCAACTGTTAGAGCTGGCACCCACAGAAGCCGGACCATTCAGTGACCATCTGCGACGCCACCTAGGAAATCTCAAACAGTCTCCAGAATTGGAAACTGCCTTGGAGAAGGTGGTTCAAGCAAACAGCTGGGTAACTATCCCATCGGAGCAAGCCTTTAAGTTATACAGCATGGGGTTAGTAAAGTTACAAGGGAATAGCGTCATGGCTCGCTGTGATTTATATCATAAGTATTTTTGCGATCGCCTTTGCCAGCGGATTGAACCTGAATCCTGAGTGGGTCAGTTCATTATTTATACATAGTTTAAACATTCTGTATTTATATAACCTTAAATCTTAAACCTACTCTATACCGAATGCCAAAGGCGAACAACGGTCAACCTACCCTTCACCGAACGCCAAAGGCGAACAACCTTGGCCAATAGGCCACGCGTGCGCGTTCAACCTTGGCCAATAGGCCACGCGTGCGCGTTCAACAGTCAACCTTGGCCAATAGGCCACGCGTGCGCGTTCAACAGTCAACCTTGGCCAATAGGCCACGCGTGCGCGTTCAACAGTCAACCTTGGCCAAAAGGCCACCCTACGCGAACAAAAGTTAACAAATAAAATGACCTACGAATATATATACTCAGGGACTTTACCAGCCGATGCTCTTACCTATGTGAAGCGACAAGCAGATAATGATTTATATGAAGGATTGAAAGCTGGACAGTTTTGTTATGTATTGAACTCAAGACAGACTGGAAAATCTAGTTTACGAGTGCAAGTAATGCGTCGGCTTGAAGCAGATGGGGTTGCCTGTGCAGTAATTGATTTATCCATGGATGGTACTCAGCATGTCACTCTCGATCAATGGTATGCCAATATTGTCCGCTCTCTGGCTAGAGACTTCGAGCTAGATATTAATTTACGCACTTGGTGGCGCGAGCGATCAATGATATTTGCGGTGCGACGATTGAGAGAATTTCTTGAAGAGGTTTTGCTCCAGCAAGTTACTCAAAATATTGTAATTTTTATTGATGAAATTGATAGCGTTCTTAGCCTCGATTTCCCTACTGATGATTTTTTCGCGTTTATTCGCGCCTGCTATAACCAACGTGTAGATAAGTCAGACTACCAACGCCTTACGTTTGCGCTACTTGGAGTAGCAACACCATCAGATTTAATTCAAGATAAAAAACGCACACCCTTTAATATCGGTCAGGCGATTCAGCTATATGGCTTTCAGTTGCACGAAGCACAGGGATTAGCCCAGGGATTACAAGGAAAAATTAGTAATCCCCAGGATGTCCTGAAACAGGTATTGTACTGGAGTGGAGGTCAACCTTTCTTGACCCAAAAGCTTTGTAAACTCCTGTTGGATTCTGTATCTACTCTCCCAAAAGCTGGTGATACAAGGTGGGTTGATAAATTAGTGCGATCGCAAGTGATTGATGATTGGAAATCTCATGATAATCCGGAGCATCTTAAAACTATTCGTGATCGTCTTCTTAAGAATGAGCAACGGGCTGGGCGATTACTGGGATTGTATCAGGAAATTCTGCAACGGGGAGAAATAGCCTCTGATGACAGTTCTGAACAAATAGAATTGCGGCTATCGGGATTAGTAGTTGAAAAGCAAGGAAAATTAAGGATTTATAACCGTATTTATCAAGCTGTTTTTAACCAAAATTGGGTAGATAAAGAATTAGCCAATTTACGACCATATAGTAAGGAAATTACTGCTTGGTTAGACTCCGATGGTCAGGATACATCCCGACTCCTGGGGGGACAACAGTTACAGGATGCATTAAGATGGGCGCTTGGGAAAAGCTTAAGCCATCAAGATTATCAGTTTTTGACCACTAGCCAAGAATGGGAAAAGCGAGAATTTAAAAAGGCGTTAGAAGAAATTCAACGGTATTCAGAAGCCAGACGACAAGGGAAACTTAATCCAGCCCTAGCGGCTACGACTAAGGAAACTATCTATGAGTCTCTTCAACACCTGACCCCAGAAAGTTTTAAACATATTGTTTCCAACCTTGAATTAGACTTACGAGTTTTTAATCAAACCTTATCCATGATGGATACTCTGATCGACCGAGAAGGGTTTGATTCCATTTTCAATGAAATGTTACGGTCTATCACCTTCAAAACTGGAGAGATACTCCAGGCGGATCGCACGACTATTTTTTTATTAGATGAAGCCAAAAATGAACTCTGGTCAATTGTGGCAAAGGGAGAAGGAGGAGACTCAGAAGAGATTCGGGTGCCTGCGGATAAAGGGATTGCTGGTTATGTTGCTCAAACTAAGAAAACTGTCAATATTCCTTACGATTTATATGACGATACCCGTTCTAATACTGCTAAGCAATGGGATACCAAAACTGGATACCGTACTTATACCATGCTGGCTTTACCCTTACTGGATGAACACGGAGATTTAGTGGCTGTTGTCCAATTACTCAATAAGTTAAAACAACCGCCGGTTTTAGACGCGCCCTTAGCTGATAAAATTAATATAAAAGGCTTTACCCCAGAGGATGAAGAACTTTTTGCGCAATTCGCCCGCTCCATTCAAATGATTCTTAAATCCTCTCGCTTATTTTATAAAGCAGCTCAGAAACAACGAATAGCTTCAGCATTGATAAATGCGACACAATCTCTGGGTCAAAGTAGCTTGGATCTAGAAGAAACTTTGAATAAAGTGATGAATCAGGCTCAAGAGCTAATGTCTGCTGATCGCAGCACAGTCTGGATGTTAGATGAGGAACAGGATGAATTATGGACAAAAATAACGGTTGCTGATGGCACATTAAAAGAAATTCGGATTCCCAAAGGAGCTGGCTTTGCTGGTCAAGTTGTTACTACTAAACAGCCACTGATAATTCCGTTTGATCTCTATGACCATCCCAATTCAGAAACTGCTAAAAAAACCGATAGCCAAACCGGTTATCGCACCTGTAGTTTGTTAGGAATGCCTGTATTTAACGCCGATAATCAATTAATTGCTGTTACCCAATTAATCAATAAAAAGAAGCAGGGAAATTTTCCCCCATACAATCCCGCCGATTGGCCCCACCCTCCCGATTGCTGGAAGGCAAGTTTTGATCGTAGGGATCAAGACTTGATGGAAGCATTTAATATTCAAGCGGGTGTAGCGCTTCAAAATGCTAAGCTGTTCAGTAAAGTCAAGCAACAACAGCTAGAGCAGCGAGATTTAGTCTTTAATGTATCTAGTGGTGTAATTTTTACCAATAAAACCGGTCAGATTATCCTAGCCAATGATCACGCTAAGGATTTTATTGGTTTGAAAGATATTGAGCAAAAGTCTTTACGGAACTTGCTCCACATTAAAAATGGGAATTTTTCCCAATGGTTTGATGTAGCATTAGCGGCCAAGAATGAAGAAGAACGTCGGCAAGATTATTCAGCTCAAACCTTAGTATCTCATAATACTCAAGCAGAACACAGTGTGAATCTATGTATTATCTCTTGTCCTGATGCTTCTGATGTTAATCAGATTTCTACTATCCTAGTGATTATTAATGATAGTGGCGATGAGAAACAAAAACAGGATCAGCAAAAGCTAGTGCGTAGTGTGTCTAGGGTCGGCAATCCTTATGGTTGAAATTCTTTTATAATTAGAGATGATGTGGATTCAATGAAGTGATGAGTTTGGACGAGAACCCAGTGATTTATTTAAGTTATTTAATTCAGGGTCATGTTTGGGTGTAAAACTGTAGATGCCAAATCCCTGAATCAAAAATGTCCGTATTTCTTGATTCAAATCTTGATTAAACTGTAGATGCAAAACTCCTGAAACGACAAATCATCACCAATTTACAATCAAGATTATCCGAGGCTTAAGCATTTTTATTTTGTTTTTTCTTTTATAAAGTCATTGACCCCTTTTAATGAATAATGTTCAACGACTTTGTTTCCGTCGTTATCAATAACTTTATACCGATATAGATCTGAGGGTCCAATACAACCATCATTTTCCACAATTAACTCCTTATAACCAAGTTCTTTTAATTTTTCATAACAGTTGTTATGTTTTTTAACATCAATGCTCTTATGATCAACAGAACACTCAAAGTTTGGTTTTACTCCAACTTCATATTTATCAGCTATCAGATCGACTTTTTCCTTTACATTTTTTAGCGTTGATTTAATCTCGTTTAACTTTTCTAGCACCTACTCATTCCTCCGGAATTTAATTTCATTCAATGTAAATACAATTTCAGTAATTTGCTGTGATCTGAATCAACTTATGGTCTGATTTTTATCACCGACCTTCTCTTCAAAAAAACCCTTGTTACTCTCAAGGTAAGCTATAGGATTTTTCTTTGAATAGTGAATATAATCTCTTAAAAAAAGGCAATAGGCAAGAGTTAATCAACTAGGGATGTATTACCACTGCCTACTGCCTACTGTCTACTGCCTACTCCCAGAATGAAAGTATCTTACCTAATTGAGAACTGCTATAATGACTTGTCACTAACTTGAAACACCATCAAATGTTGGCTGGGTAAATCATTATTAGTTTCTTGCCAAATGTCCTTCTGGTAAATCTGTTGCCACCAGAGTTTGATAAGACCTAGCCAGAAGCTTCGCTAACCACAAATAGTCTTTCCCTAGAGAAACTTCCTTTGTATAGGAAATAGTTATATCCATAGGAAAACCTATTTCATAGTCGTTTATCATTACAAATACTTCGGCTTGACTATCAGGATAGTTTAAGGTTTCACATCTTAAATCGAGGCTTTTAGACAAAAATTGAATCAACTCATATTCATCTACTACTTTATTTAGGTAAAATTGCATGTCTGTGGACAACATAAATTATTATCTCCTTAATCAAAGAATATAGTTTTAAATGTTTGATTATAGTTAAAAACTAGTTAATCCAAAATTTTGAGCAATTTTTTTAACTAAATTAGCCCTATGCTCTGGGAGTATCCCTTTCGACACTAACACATTGATTGTTTGCATGGCTTTCTTATCATCTTGTTTAAATTGCTTGAGAAGTTTATACTCTTGGGAAGAAAGCTTCTCAATCCCAGGTCCATCAATGGGATAGAGGATGTCATCATGGAAACCATAACGTCTTCCTGAAGATGTAGTAAAAGTATTACCTGTTTTGGTAGCGTTTCCATTATTGATTTCATTTACATCAACTTGAACTAAGGATTTATCAATTGTAAAGAGGCTATTCCCCGTAGCTTTAGGTATAGATAAGCCACTAACGAAATGTCTATTATTGGGAAATCTAAGTGGCAAAATAAGACTACATTAACCTATACTATCATCGGGATTTATTTTAGCGTCTACAGGATATTTATTTTATTTATAGTTTACTAACTTGATTGAAGTCAGGTTATACACCCAACCAGACACGATCGCGGGATCTATCGGAATATTAGGGAATAACTGGTGCTAATGGTGCTTGTTTGGTTAAGATTTCGAACGTTTTGCTATTTTTATCAGTTTATCAACAATTTTAATTCTTATTTTTCAGACGTTGAGCGAGTAGACAATCCTCAAAGCTCAATGCTTCTTCGTCTAGGAAGTTGGAAATTGCCATTTCAATGGTAGCTTCCAGGGAACATTCCAATTCCGTAGACTTTTCCTGGAGTGCAACCTTTATGTAGTCAGGCAAATACTTGACAAGCTGAGCGATCGCATCTGGGGAAAGGTGTTGGGTGGTGAAGGTTTGAGTCATAAGACTAGGGTTGGTTAAACTTGTAAAGCCGAGTTTTGTGGAACGGGCATCAGGTGTGGAACTGGCATCTTGCCAGTTTCAATATATTATCGGGCGGGCATCTTGCCGTGGAATGGGCATCTTGCGTGGAACTGGCATCTTGCCAGTTTCAATATATTATCGGGCGGGCATCAGGTGTGGAACTGGCATCTTGCGTGGAACTGGCATCTTGCCAGTTTCAATATATTATCAGGCGGGCAGGATGCCCAATCTACTCCTATTCATGGGAAGATTCAGCAACGCCCTATCGATTGCTTTGGTCACTTATCCTGTCCAATAACCCACTACAACAAGTGCAATTAGCCCAACGGGCTAGGGCTTAACCTACGCACTTTCAACGCTTCTTGAGAATTGAGTTTACGCTTTCCGTTTAATATATCTACAATCGTTTGCTCTTGCTCAAAAATACCTAACAAATCTTGTATCGTTAGATTATAGTCTTCCATTAATGTCTGTAATAATTCTGCATCGGTTAATTCGGGGAATTCTTCAGTTTTTTCTTCATAGTCATAGACTAACATCCCTAATACCCTGAGATAATCTTGATCATCTTGATTAAGCGGTTTTTGATCTAATAGATCGTTGATTCTTTGTTGGGTGGCGATTAATTCAGCATCATTGGTAATGGGACGGGGCGCAAATTCGGTGATTAATTTCAGGTAATAAGGACTAGGGTTGGTTAAACCAGTTGTCATTTTTCCATTTCTCCTTATCCTAGTCTGCCTTAGTATACTATTCTGGGGAATATCATAAAGCAGAACAATTTCACCAGGACGCGATTAACGTAATTGAAAAGTTCTACGGTCCCAATCACCCTAACCTAGCAGTGCATAAAGCAAGTTTGGCACTGACCTACAAAACCCTGGGGCGCTTGACCGAGGCCATAGAATTGTATCAAGAGTGCATCAAGTCCCTCAACTCAAGTTACGGCAACAATCATCCCCAAGTGGGAATGTACCTGAGTGATTTGGCTTGGCTGATCTCGGAAGAGAGTAACGAGTTGGACAAGTTAAAGCTAGCTGTGAGCTTTTTCCACAAATCTCTGAGCATCCTCACGCCAGTGTTAGACCCCAATCATCCTAGTATTCGCAATGCCCGGAAGGGGCTAACTGTGCTCTACGGTCGAATCGGGAGTAGGGAGTAGGGAATAGGGAGTAGGGAGTAGGGAATAGGGAGTAGGGAATAGGGAACAGGGAGCAGGGAACAGGGAACAGGGAATAGGGAGCAGGATTTTCGAGCACTCTTACCGATCAGCATAAATCTGTAATTGGGATAAAAATCATACCAATTTGCGATCGCGAATTCCCATCCATTCCGAAAAAGTGATGCTCCAAAAGAGCCCCTAAAAGCCAAGGCACTTTCTTCTGGTGTTATCTTTTTATGCCAAATAAGGTATACTGTTTGGTGAGGTAAGGTGATGACAGATAAAGTAATTTACTGGGTTGGCTCTTCTAGAGAAGAATTATCGGATCTTCCTAAGGAAGCACGGCGGAAGGCTGGTTATGAATGCTTCCCCCACCTCGCGTAGCAGGTGGGGGTGTCTTTCTTAATTACAAGGTTTTATCCCTCGCGATAGGCGGCATTCTCGCCGAATAGCCAGGACTTTTGCTGGACTATTCCCCCAAGTCGTTTCCGCTATGGGGCAATAATAAGAAACTTTTACCTAGAGTCTGACGTATATAAACCGACTACAAAGGATTTACAGGTTTGTTTTCCCTGGCGTTGAGAGGTCGTGCCTCTAGGTTGCTCAGAATCTTGTTCTGTCCTTTGCCGTACCGCTCAAGCTACATTAATTATAACACAATTTTTTGTTCCTTGACCCCCACCTGAACGAGGCAGGGCTGTTTCATTCTTGAGCCTAAAATTCCTGGATGAGGGGCTCAAAGCCCCTTGTAATCAGCAAATCGCCGTTTTTTTATACTATGGAGTTTACTTTTATAAAAACAGGGGCGAAACGGCTGTCACTCGGAAGGCTCAGCCAACCGAAAAAGTTAAAATGAAACAGCCCTGCCTGAACGAGGTGGGGGAATGCGTCACAAAATCTGTTCAATTGAGAGCTATCCAAAGGGGTCAAAAACCTACAGATTATAAGCCGATGCCCACAATTGGCAAGGGAGTTGAAGAGATTCGCATTTGGACCGGAGAAGCCTATCGGATTTTCTATGTGGCTAGATTTGAAGAGGCAATTTATGTACTTCATGTTTTCCAGAAAAAAACACAGAAGACCTCAAAGCGGGACATTCAACTAGGACAGAAGCGTTATCAGGAGATGGTTGAGTTTAGAAAGTAACAAAAGGATAAACATAAAAATGACTGAAGAAAAAACTGTCAACGTCCTGTTAGGGGATGACAATGTATTTAAAGATTTGGGATTTGAGGCAGAAGAAGCAATGAATCTCAAGGTAAGAGCGGATCTGATGTTAGATTTACGTTCCTATATTCAGGAGCGGGGATGGACTCAAAATGAGGCAGCAGAGTTTTTGGGAGAAACCCAACCGAGGATTAGTAATTTAATGAATGGTGAAATTAGTCGATTCAGTGTGGATAAGTTAATTAATTTGCTAGGAAAAGTAGGGATGGAAGTGAAGGTAGAAGTCGTACCGAAAGTTTTATAGTTTTCAGCTATCAGCGTGTCGCGTATCAGCTGACCACTGACGGCTATCAGCGTGTCGCGTATCAGCTGACCACTGACGGCTATCAGCTATCAGCTGACCACTGACTGCTAAATGGATCCCATTAGACAAAACAGTTTCAAGATATTAACATTAAATTATCAAATAATTTTTTTAAACTATCATGTTTAGTCTGAGTGACATCCATCCACTCTCAGAATTCCAACGGAGCGCTAAAGCCTTTATCGCAAGGCTCAAACAAACTAAAGCACCAATGGTTCTTACTGTTAATGGCAAAGCTGCTGCAGTTGTTCAAGATGCTGAAAGCTATCAGCAACTTCTCGATAGGATGGAATTGCTTGAGTCTATTGCGGGCATCCGAAAGAGTATTGAGGAATTTGAACAAGGAGAAGGGATTCCGTTAAAGGAAGCATTTCATCGTGTTCGCCGTGGTTCTCAACAGAGGCTCGAAAGTATAGATCAACTTTTAGGTGATGATCCAGAAATCTAAAGCACGTTTATTAAGCTATTGAATCGAGTGAGTGCTGGGTTCGAGATACGAAATCAGGTGAAGTTATTGGTCGTTGATTCGGAAAGTGAGGTGATTGAGCAATGGATAGATTAAAGCGTTATCGGGAAATTGTTCAGGAAGTTTTAACAGAGTATCATCAGATCAATGAAAAATCTGGTTCTACCACTGAAAGTGCTTTAGCGTTTGATCAGCTACAGGATCAGTATCTTTTGCTGGTGATGGGTTGGTGGAAAGATGAACGGATTAAAAGTGTGATGATTCATATCCGTTTAAAGGATAACAAGATTTGGATTGAGGAAGATTGGACCGAGGAAGGGGTGGCGACAGATTTGTTACAGAAGGGGATACCACCAGAGGAGATTGTTTTAGCATTTCATCCACCTCATCTCAGACAATATACTGAATTTGCGATCGCGTAGCTTGATCTACGGTCAATCGCACTAACTAGGCTGCTGTATTGATAGTTGGTTCGGGAAGCGTTTCACCTGTTTCTTGATAGGCTATCACCAAAGATTCTAAAGCTTCAGTTCCATTATTAACCGCTTCTTCATAAGTATCGCCATGACTCCGCCATTGTTGTCCGGGGAAGTCGGGAAAACCAACTAGAAAACAATTATCTTCTTCTGACCATTGAATTATCATTGGATATTTAAGTTTGATCATTATTACAATTACCCTTTACTTCATCAATAGCTTTTTGTACATTCTTTTCTTGATAGGGTTTAGCATCGTTTCCGTCTTTACCTGAAACTGTGAGTTTCCCAAAATAAAGAGGATGTATCCAGTTTGTATGACTTCCTTTACCTCGTATTTCTGTAAAACCCGCTTGGTGAAGCATTTGTTTGAGTTCTATGAGGTGCGCTTTCCGTTGGCGAATTAAATTCGCCACGGGTCGCACCTCCTTATTTTCTTTGGCATTTGGTAGAGATTTTACATATCATCTAGTTTATCTAACTCAAAGCTAGATGAAAATCTCAACTGGTGAAAGTGGCTTAAGTAGCGCGAACAGTGAAAATAGCTTACTTTTGCTAAACTTTTTTTTAACCTGTTACGACAGTCCCATAAGCTGGTCTTCATTTAAATTTGATGGTTCTGACAGCTGGGGAGCTGGGGAGCTGGGGAGCTGGGGAGAGGGTTTGACGGTTTTTTTATAACTGAATAATACCCAATTTAAATGCGCAACAGCTTAGGAATGCGATCGCAAAAATTCAAAGTATCTCGGGTAGCCTCCCTAAAACGTAGGCTCCTCAAGACCAAATCTCATCCATCTTGAGCACAAATCCAGGTAAAACTGGCTCACCACTCACCGTTGCTGGATTATCCAGCTGTTCAACTTCCGCCCCAAGACGATATACATAAACTTGGCGCTGATCTGGGTCAATCAGCCAACCGAGCAAAGTCCCATTTGACCTATACTCTGCCATTTTGTCTTGCAAGTTTTTCAGGCGATCACTTCCAGAACGTAGCTCAATCACAAAATCAGGGCATAGGGGTACAAACTTCTTTCGTTGTTCTTTAGTTAGGGATTGCCACCTCTCTAGCTTGACCCAAGCAACATCAGGAGAACGATTTGCTCCATTGGGAAGTATAAAGCCAGTAGAAGAATCAAAACCTTTCCCTGTACCATCTTGGCATACCCAATTGCCAAACTGAACAATCAAATCAAAATTGCGACCGCCAGTTTCCCCTCCTGTAGGAGTCATAATAATAAGCCTTCCATCTTCGTGGCGTTCGATCCGTAACTCCCGATTGAGCTGACAAAAAGCAAAGAATTCCTCATCACTCATATCAAAAGCCGGACGGGTCTTTAGCTCTAAGGGCGTTGCTAGTTGTGGTGTGATGGATCCAGTCATAATTATCAGGCGCGATTTGCCTTCCCCAACAGGCATCTTGGTGGAACCGGCATCTTGGTGGAACCGGCATCTTGCCGGTTACAATTTCCACCCTTATCCCTCTACCTTATTATTTAGCCTTATATAGATTTTAGATCAATTCGCGATTAGCTCCATAGCTGCCCATGTCCTCCAACCTCGACCCAAAGAATAGAAACGTTACACTAGAAACGCCGCTTCACCATCTGCCACCATGCCATCTACCAGTCAACCCCTGAACTATCCCAAAAGCCGCAAAGCCGACCAAGTCGATGATTACCACGGTACTGTAGTTGCTGACCCTTACCGCTGGCTAGAAGACCCAGATTCAGAGGAAACTAAGGCTTGGGTAGAAGCACAAAATCAAGTCACCTTTGGTTATCTCAGCGAAATACCAACACGGGAAACACTTAAGCAGCGCATCACCAAGCTATGGAATTACGAGAAATATAGCACTCCCTTTAAAAAAGGCGATCGCTACTTCTATTTCAAAAACGATGGTCTTCAGAACCAAAGTGTTCTCTACACCTTGACCTCCCTAGATGCTGAACCAACCCTATTACTCGACCCCAACACCCTTTCAGAAGACGGTACCGTTGCCCTATCGGGTTTAGCCATTAGTAAAGATGGTAAGCTGCTAGCCTATGGTCTGTGTAGGTCTGGTTCTGACTGGCAAGAGTGGCAAGTGCGGGAGGTGGAAACCGGTCTTGACCTCTCGGATCAGATTAAGTGGGTAAAGTTTTCTGGGGCATCTTGGAATCACGACCATCAAGGTTTCTTCTATAGCCGCTTCGATGAACCCAATGAAGCCACTAAGTTAGAAGAGCTCAATTATTATCAAAAGCTCTATTATCATAAGTTGGGCACACCCCAGTCAGAAGATAGTCTGATTTATGAGCGCCCTGACCAGAAAGAATGGTTCTTTAGTGGTCGAGTCACTGAAGATGATAATTATCTTATCATTATAGTTGAGCAGGGTACTGACCCCAAGAATCTGGTGTTTTATAAAAATTTGCAAGACCCAGATTCCCCAGTTGTGGAACTCATTAACGAATTTGATGCCAGCTATAGCTTCATCGGGAATGATCAATCAGTATTTTGGTTCAGCACAGACTTAGATGCCCCTCGTAGTCGAGTTATTGCCATAGATACTAATCATCCTGAGCAGGCACAGTGGCAAGAAGTAATTCCCCAAGCCGATGAAACCCTAGAAGGTGTAGGCTTACTCAACAACCAATTTGTGGCCGATTACCTCAAAGATGCTCACTCCTCCATCAAAATTTTTGACCTGGATGGTTCCTTTGTACGGCAAGTCGAATTACCTGGTATTGGTTCCGTTGGTGGTTTCAATGGGTTACGTTATGATACTGAAACCTTCTACAGCTATACCAGCTTCACCACCCCTGCAACCATCTATCGCTACGACATGGTAAGTGGAGAAAGTACCATTTTCCGGCAGCCCCAGGTAGACTTTAATCCCGATGACTACGAGACCAAACAAGTTTTCTACCCTAGCAAAGATGGCACCCAAGTGCCTATGTTTATCACCCACAAGAAGGGATTGGAGTTAGATAGCAATAACCCCACTTACCTCTATGGCTACGGCGGCTTTAATATCTCCATAACCCCCAATTTCTCCATTAGCAATCTGGTATGGATGGAAATGGGAGGTGTTTATGCTGTTGCCAATCTCCGTGGTGGCGGTGAGTATGGGGAAGATTGGCACCAATCTGGGACGAAACTCAACAAGCAAAATGTATTTGATGATTTCATAGCAGCGGCGGAGTGGCTAATTAGTGCTCAGTACACCTCACCCAAGAAACTTGCGATCGCAGGCGGTAGCAATGGGGGATTATTGGTCGGTGCTTGCATGACTCAGCGTCCAGACTTGTTCGGTGCAGCTCTACCAGCTGTGGGAGTACTAGATATGTTACGCTTCCATAAATTTACCATTGGTTGGGCCTGGTGTTCCGATTTCGGTTCCCCAGATAACCCAGAGGAATTTAAAGCCCTTTACGCCTATTCCCCATTACACAATCTCAAACCAGGAACCGCTTATCCAGCTACCCTGATTACCACCGCTGACCATGATGACCGGGTTGTCCCTGCCCATAGTTTCAAATTTGCGGCAGCCTTGCAGGAGGCCCATGAAGGGGAACAACCAGTGTTAATTCGGATTGAGACCAAAGCAGGCCATGGTGCAGGGAAGCCCACCAGTAAGATAATTGAGGAGATTGCTGATAAGTGGGCGTTCTTACTCAGAACCCTAGAGGTAGAGGTTTAGAAGTTAAACAGAGCATAACTTGCCTAGGATTTTAAGGGTAGGATTTAGGACACAACTCACGATATCGTATATCATTTTTTTGACAGAAGGGGGCAAAAAAGCCCACTTCTACTGCTCTTTTTGACTAGAGTGCTGGTTAATCATGGACCTATCTGCTATTTTAAACGTTGCCCTTGGCTTATTTTTTGTCTACCTGATCACCAGTCTGTTAGCCTCTGAAATCCAAGAATATCTCGCTAGCGTTTTACAATGGCGGACTAAACACTTACAGAGGGCTATCGAAAATTTAATTAATGGTGGGATTCAGTTACGAAATATAAAGCTGAAAGATGTAGTTGATGAGTCAGATCAAGAATCAGTTAACGTAACCGTTGATCAGATTAACAATTTAAAAAAGACCAAACGGCTTTTAAAAAAACTCTATCAAAATCCGTTGCTTAAATCAGTTAATCACGAAGCCAAAGACCTAGATAACCAAAATGAATTAAAGTCAAAATCTAACTCAAAGGTTAGTGGCCCTTCCTATATTCCATCAGATACCTTTGCCACCGCTTTAATCATGACCATTGTTCAGCAGGCATCAACCTTCAAAAATAATGCCGAGATTACCCTGGACAATTTTAAAACAGCCCTTGAAGAAGAGAAGATAAAAAATTTACTTCCTGAAGACTTAAAGATAACGCTTTTAACCCTGATTGATAAAGCAAAATTTGAATACTCTGACCGGAACAAAGACCTGAAAAAACTCCAAGAAGAACTAGCAACATGGTTTGACGAATCCATGACACGAGCTGCAGGGGTATACAAGCGTCAGTCTAAAGCCATATCTTTTTTAATTGGATTAGTGATTTCCCTAGCCTTGAATATCGATACCATCAATATCAGCAATCAATTCTATAAAAACCACAGTGTAAGAGCTGCTGTCAATCAAGTCACTAATAGGATTGTTAATGAAACCGGTGCCTGTTTACAGCAAGAACCAAACAGTAATGACTGTTATGATAGTATAACCTCAGCTGTAGATGACCTAGCCTTTCTTCCCATTGGCTGGGGAGAAACTAATCTTATAGAGCAGTTTGAAGAACCGAATCATCTTCCCAGAGAGCTGGGTTTGACTTGGGTTTACTTCAAATTCGTTGTCGGGATTATTTTGAGTGCGATCGCAATCTGTATGGGAGCCCCCTTTTGGTTTGAAGTACTCAATAAGTTGGTCAACGTTCGTAATACTGGATACAAACCAAAATCCTCTAAATAGACTCCCAAATAGACTCCCAACTGCTAGACCTATTGAGGCTGCAAGGCAAGAACTATAGCCTGGGTCCAGTGTACCTTGATCGGTGTAAACCTACAGGGTAAGTAGCACGAACTGCTTTTTCCAGTATTTGGTTCAAATATATTGAATAATAATTGGAGATTAAATTGGCCACCATTTTTAATCGCCTTCTTCAAGTCTTTCTCCGGAAATAATGCATCTTTAATCTTTTCATCGCTCAGCTTAAATTCGCAATTTTGACCAGGACGAATTTTACCAACGTCTTGGCTTTTCGGTGCCTCTTCCATATCACCAGAATTTACCCAAACCATAGGTCGTGCATTATTTCCCAAGTCAGTGATAATACTCTTATCCCAGTCTATTTCAATATAAACAGGATTCTCGTTGGTTTTATTTTTAACACTCAGTTTAAGATCCTTTAAGTCATCCAATTTATAGCTAGGATCGAAGCCAAAGTTGACTTCCATGAAATCATTAAGATTGTGCTTTTCCAGTTCCTGATTGATAGCATCAGAGTCTACCTTAACGGTTATGAGTTTGTCTATTTCCTGAAACGCTTTGTACAAAACGTAAGTAACGCCAATTATATAAATCGTCAGGATTAGCAAGTTTTGGTCGTTATCCATGGATAGTAAACCTCTGCAAAAGACTAGTCTAAGGTTTTATTAGTTAATGAGAAGTAGAGTCTCGATAGTAGAGTCTGGATAATTATTGGTAAATTATACTCCATAAATGAGTTTACCCAAGATTGACTCACGCCATGACTAATGACGAATCAAAAAGCAGCTTGTCCCTGAGGACAAGCTGCTTTAAGGCTTTATTCTAGCAAAGCAAGAGACTAGCTAATGGCACTAGATAATGGCACTACATCATGCCCATGCCGCCCATGCCGCCCATGCCACCCATGCCGCCCATGCCGCCCATGCCACCCATGTCGGGAGCAGGAGCAGCGGATTTGGGTTCAGGTTTCTCTACCACCAGGGCTTCTGTGGTCAAGACCATACCAGCGATAGAGGCAGCATTCTGTAGGGATGAGCGTACTACCTTGGCAGGGTCAATAATACCTGCAGCAATCAAGTCTTCAATTGTGTCAGTAGCAGCATTATAGCCAACGTTACCAGTACTCTCCCGTACTTTCTCTACAATGACGGAACCTTCAACACCAGCATTATCGGCCATCTGACACAGGGGAGCTTCTAATGACCTGGCTACAATAGTTGCACCAACTTTCTCTTCTTCCTGTAGGTCGTTTGTCAGTGCAGAAATTTTTTCTATTAAGCGAATCAAGGTTGTACCACCACCAGGAACAATCCCTTCATCTACCGCAGCTTTAGTAGCATTGAGGGCATCTTCAATCCGCAGCTTGCGGTCTTTGAGTTCTGTTTCAGTTGCCGCACCAACCTTAATTACGGCTACACCACCGGCCAGTTTAGCAATCCGTTCTTGCAGTTTCTCCTTATCGTATTCGGAGTCAGTTTCTGCTAGCTGGCGGCGGATTTGCTCAACTCGCTTTTCTACATCTGCCTTAGTTTGACCACCAGCTACAATGGTGGTGCTATCTTTGTCAATGCTAACTTTGGTAGCATTTCCTAGCATATCTAGAGAGACAGTATCCAGGCTCAAACCAACGTCTTCGGATATCACCTGACCACCGGTCAAAACTGCAATATCCTGTAACATTTGCTTGCGGCGATCGCCAAATCCCGGTGCCTTGACCGCAGCGGCATTCAACACACCCCTGGCCTTATTCACCACCAGAGTTGCCAAGGCTTCTCCATCTAGATCTTCGGAAATAATCAGCAAGGGTTTGCTGTCACGAGCCACTTTTTCCAGAATCGGTACCAAATCCTGGATCACACTAATCTTTTTATCGGTAATCAGGATGTAGGGGTTTTCAAATTCCACTGTCATCCGTTCGTTATCGGTCACAAAGTAAGGGGAAATATAACCGCGATCGATCTGCATCCCTTCCACTACTTCTAATTCGGTGGAGAGGGATTTGGATTCTTCAACGGTGATCACACCATCTTTGGTGACCTTTTCCATGGCTTGGGCAATCATCTCACCCACTTCTGGATCGTTACCAGCGGAGACTGTAGCAACTTGAGCGATCCCAGTTCCCTGAACCGGCTGTGCCATGCCCTCAATCTCTTTGACCAGCTCGGCAACAGTTTTTTCGATTCCTCGGCGCACAGCTACAGGATTTGCGCCAGCTGCCACATTCTTAAGACCTTCTCGAATCATGGCCTGAGCCAGAATGGTAGCTGTGGTAGTGCCATCTCCAGCAACGTCTTTAGTCTTGGATGCGACTTCTTGAATCAGTCTAGCGCCAGTATTTTCTAAGGGGTCTTCCAGTTCAATATCTTTGGCAACGGTAATACCATCATTGACAATCTGGGGTGCCCCATACTGTTTTTCCAGAAGCACATTACGACCTTTTGGACCAAGGGTAATACGTACAGCATCAGCTAGGGCATTAACCCCCCGCTCCAATGAGCGTCTGGATTCTTCGTCAAACGAAACGATTTTTGCCATTGGTTGTTTAAAGTTGCTTTGTGTCTCCATTAGCAAATTTAGCACTCTTACACGAAGAGTGCTAATTCGTCTGACAATTTTAAACTTTCCGGAACTTGAAACACAGACCTGCCGGGGGGTTCAAGCCATAACCATACCACCATCAACATTAAACACTTGTCCAGTGATATAGGCAGCAGCTGGATCAGCTGCCAAAAACCTCACCATCCCAGCTACTTCTTCTGGCTGACCGTAACGACCTAGAGGGATGTGCTCGATAATGGCTTCTGACTTAAGGTCAGTAGTCATATCAGTGGCAATAAAACCCGGAGCTACGGCATTGACTGTAATGCCACGACTAGCTAACTCTTTGGCAACGGTTTTGGTTAAGCCAATCACACCAGCCTTGGCAGCACTGTAATTGGATTGACCAGGGTTTCCCATCTGTCCTGCTACTGAAGCAATATTGATAATCCGACCAGACTTTTGCTTGAGCATCAGTTTGCTCACTGCTTTGATACATAAAAATACCCCAGTCAGGTTGAGATTAATGACTGCGTGCCAATCTGAGGGTTTCATCCGCAATAACAAGTTGTCGCGGGTAATCCCAGCATTATTCACTAGCACGTCTATACGACCAAACTTTTCGAGAGTCCCTTTAACTAGGGCATCAACTTGTTCAGCTTGAGACACATCAGCCTGAAGTGCTAAAGCTTCACCCCCAGCATCAATGATAGCCCCTACAACCTGATCAGCTGCAGTACTGGAACTGGCGTAGTTGACTACAACCTTTGCCCCTGATCCAGCTAAGGCCAGGGCTATAGCTCGGCCAATTCCTCGCGAGGCACCGGTCACGATGGCTATGCGATCGCTTAATTGTTCGGAAGATGGTTGCGCAGATGTCTGTAATGTTTCCATAAACCTTGAACTGTTTTCCATCCTGCTAATCTTGTCTTGTGGGCAGGAACGGTTTCCTCCAAAGTTAACTTTACAAGAATCTTTAGCTTAGTCCAGCACCAATGATTTTGGACTAGAATCGAGCACAAGGTTAGTAAACAGCTAGAAAAAATGTTGCAGAGTCTACCAAAACTCTTATGATTTGTTATAGTTAAATTAGGGTAACACCGACAGGGATTATTATGTAACTTAAATTAAAGCCGAAAACCAAGGGTTTAATAGTTGCGCTCTCTATCCCGGTGGAACCAACTTTTTTGACATTTTTATGGCGCTCGTGGGATATTCCTGAGAGCTTTGGGAGATACCCCCTGGATGTGAAAGCATCTTGCATTAGCGGGCCAAAGTCTATCTTGGTAGACTTTGGTAGCTAAAAAGTATCGGACTAGGAAAGGTTTCTTGCTCATGGCCGTTAAAAAGCAGTTCAAAACATTCCAAGAATTATTATCTGGCTCAGATGTGCCCGTGTTGGTAGATTTCTATGCCATTTGGTGTGGGCCATGTCAGATGATGGCTCCTATCCTAGAACAGGTCAATGCGGAGCTCAAAGATCGTTTGAAAGTTGTAAAAATTGACACGGACAAATACCCCCAGCTTGCTTCCCAGTATGGCATTGAGGCGTTACCAACCTTGGTACTGTTTAAAAACGGTCAGCCTCAACAACGCATAGAGGGGCTCAGACCAGCGGAAGACCTGATTCAACTATTACAACCTTTGATTTAAGATAATTTCGGGTGAGATTGTCCTTGATACCAGGACTGAGATTATCAGCTGATTGCTGATTGCTGATTGCTGATTGCTGATTGCTGATTGCTTAGGTACCTTGCTCTTTGACCTTTTTTCCCAGAGTGATGGGATTAGCCCCCGTGATTTATCTGGGATTTATCCGGGGGATATCAGCCTGCTAGACCAAAAAACCTAGCTAGGAAGATGGGGCTTGATCCGAAGAGGAATCCGAAGAGGAATCCGAAGAGGAATCCGAAGAGGAATCCGAAGAGGAATCTGATTCTTCTTCGGCAGATGGGGTGGAATCGCTGCTAGGGGTAGCTGATTTTTCTTTATCTTTAGCACGCTCCTCTCGCTTTTTGCGATCAGCTTGAATGGCATCTTCTATCACTACCCGAGCCTGTGCCATTTTTTCCAGGTTGCTGCGGTACAACTCCAAGTCTTTTTTGAGCTTTTCGGAAGGAAGATTTAATCCACTAGTGATTTTGTTAATTACTTCTTCGAGCTGCTTTTGATCCTGAGCTAACTCCGAGTCCGCCTGCTCTAGTAGTGAAAATAAACCAATGGCAAACAATCTGCTGTACTTAAACTGAGAATTTTGTGCGATCGCAGCTATAGTGGTAGCCAAATCCCCAGTCCCATTTTCCGAGGTTGGTGAACTGAACCAGGAGAGCAAATCTTCTCCAGACATAGACTCTACGCTACTTTTGAGCCTTTGGGCATCTTCCTGGTACTGGTGAGCTTCACCTCCGACTGCTTGACACAGAGCATTAAAAATTGATTCTTTATCATTTTCCGGTTGATAGCTCTGCATAAACCGGTCAAAGCATGTCACCACACCTAAGCCATAGATGGGGTCGTAGTTAAAATCGACATTAACCGACAGCAAATGCATCTCTACCATCAACTCTTCTACTACACGTCGGTAAATAGAGTTAATGGGACGAGTGTGATAGGTGTAGAAATCCCGTTTAGTATCCGAGACTGTGCGAACAGTATTCACAAGGCAGATCAGAATTGAAGCTTTATATTATTTTTATTATCTCCGATGAAGCGCCTACCACCAAATCAAAGATGATGGTGGGGGTTGCCAGTTTCATCCGCCGATGCCAGATTGGTTTATTCAGGTGGGGATACTACTGGATAAACCATCTAAGGCTTCTTCCTCCGTTTCAAAAATTTCAAACACCGTGTCCATCATAGTGACTTCAAACACCAGCTTGGCGTCTGGATGAACAGAACAAATGCGAAAGCTGCCCTTAATTTTGTCAGCATCTCGCATGCCAGCCACTAAGGATGTCAAACCCGAACTATCAATAAAGTCAACCTGACTCAGATTAACCACTACATGCCTGCGCAGTTGGGAAATACACTCTTGCAATTTCAGACGAAAAGGCCAAGCTGTAGTGATGTCCAGGCGTCCAATCGGTTTCAAAACAATCACATTTGTACCATCTTCAGTAGTATGAGTTTTCTGATCGATATGAACCATCAGCACCTCCTTGTCGCAGCTACCGCTGATTGAAACCTTACCAAATCTAATCATTAAGAGTTGAGAGTGCGTCCCGAACGATTCAGGTGCGACCCGTGGCGAATTTAATTCTTAATGGGTCAAGGGCACCTGTAGGA
This sequence comes from Moorena sp. SIO4G3, assembly GCF_010692305.1. NCBI lineage: Bacteria > Bacillati > Cyanobacteriota > Cyanophyceae > Coleofasciculales > Coleofasciculaceae > Moorena > Moorena sp. SIO4G3. The sequence continues at coordinate 47,426 of NZ_JAAHIG010000009.1, forward strand.
CTAGCGCCACCTTTAGCCCCTGACTGCTTCCCAGCCAACTGAAAAAGCTCCAAAATGTTTTTTAATTAATACGCCCTGACTAATACGCCCTGACTAACAAATTAAGCGGGGAAGACTTTTCTTAAAGCAAGCCCTCTGTGATTGGGATCATAGAGCTACTCACTGCAAGCTAGTTTAGCTTACAGTGATTGGTGAAATGTCAGGGAGCGTATCCCAATTTTTGCACAAATCTGGCCATCAGACCTGAAGATGAAGGTAATGATGGGGATGAATCTTGGATTTATATTCTATCTTTACCCAGCTATCATTCGTCAGCTATCATGTATCAGTTATCAGTTATCAGCTATCAGCTATCAGCTATCAGCTATCAGCTATCAGCTATCAGCTATCAGTCATTGGCCGTAGGCCATGGTACTTGAGGTGTTATCAGCTTGTGAATAAGCGATGCAGCGCCGCCAAAGGGGGTTTCCCCCACTCGCGCTTTGCATCAAGACAACAGGTAAGCATTGGAATAATGCTGAGTTACTTCAGCTGACGGCTGATAGCTGACGGCTGATACCTGACGGCTGATTAGCTGACGGCTGATAGCTGACGGCTGATACCTGACGGCTGATACCTGACGGCTGATACCTGACGGCTGATACCTGACGACTGATACCTGACGACTGATACCTGACGACTGATACCTGACGACTGATACCTGACGACTGATAGCTAACATCGAACCATCCTAGTATTGCCATACAGTGATATGACAACAGTTTAAGCTGTCCAGTTTGCCCAGTCTTGAGGCTTGAGAAATGTCTCATACAGTTCAGCTTCAGGTGTATTGGGTTCAGGTTGGTAACCGTATTCCCAACGCACCAAGGGGGGTAAGGACATCAGGATGGATTCAGTACGCCCGTTAGTTTGCAGACCAAAAATTGTGCCTCGGTCATACACCAGGTTAAATTCTACATATCGACCCCGACGATAGAGTTGGAAGTTACGCTCTCTGTCTCCATATTCCATATTGCGACGGCGCTCTACAATGGGTAGATAAGCGGGTAAAAAGGACTCAGAGCAGGTTGTGACAAAGGCAAATAACTCTTCCCAACTCCGAGGCTCTAAAACCCCAAGCTTGTCACTGTAAGCTGCTGCGGAACCATCTGGATGGGGACCACGATAGAGTTTACCCGTGCCATCTTGATAGTCAAAAAATAAGCCCCCAACACCCCGCATTTCTTGACGGTGTTTCAGATAAAAATACTCATCGCACCAAGACTTGAACACTGGGTAATACTCAGGGTGATGAGTATCACAGGCTTGTTTCAATTGGCGGTGCAAATGGGCAGCATCTTCAGCAAAGGGATAGTAAGGGGTCAAATCGATTCCCCCACCAAACCACCAGACTGGTCCTGCCTCAAAGTAGCGATAATTTAGGTGAACTGTGGGCACATAGGGATTACGAGGATGCAATACTAGGGAGGTACCAGTAGCGAAAAAACCATGTCCAGCTGCCTCGGGGCGCTGCTTCAAAATTGAAGGTGGCAGCTGTTTGCCCCAAACTTCCGAAAAGTTAACCCCACCCTGTTCGATTACTGAACCATCGCGCATCACACGGGAACGACCACCACCCCCTTCTTCTCTTTCCCAAGCATCTTCTCTGAAGGTGCCAATCCCGTCATCTTTTACTAGAGCTTCACAAATCGTATCTTGCAGCTGTTGCATCAACTGCTTGACTCTCTCCCTAGAGTCAGCAGGAGGTAAAGAAGTGGTATTAGTGGTAGTTGTTGTGTCCGTCTGAAAAGCTGTCATAAACAATCCTAGTGAGTATCTAAGCCAAACCTTAAGTTTGCCTTGCCAATGTTATTGGTTGGTAATTATTGGTTGGTAATTATTGGTTGGTAATTATTGGTTGGTAATTATTGGTTGGTACGATCGGGTACCTTCAGGGGAATCCCTGGGGGTTGGCAAAACTCCCAGGCAGTTGAGATCATATCCTAAATAAAGAGGGATTTTTCAACCAAAGCCATTTGGGGAAGATCATAAATCTGCCTGAGCATAGCTGGGGGAGGCGTCTAGTGATTCTTAATTTTTCTTTCAAGTTAATTGCTGGTCACGAGGGGATTTGGTGTAAGTTTTCCCTCTTCAAGACCTATCGCGCCCTGAGTACTGCCCCAGTGGAAGTTCTCTGGCAAAAATTGATCAACTTAGCCGATGTGTCTTGGAATCCCCTACTGTCAAGTACCAATGCTCCGAAAGGTTTAATGGCTAAACCTGGTTTAATTTATCAGGTAGTCACTCGCTTGATCCCAATTCCAGTGCGAATTTTTGTAGAGCGTGTCTTACCCGGTGAACTACTCAGTATACGATTTCTGGCAATCCCTGGAGTGGAAAATCGGGTCACTTACCAGGTAGAATCCACCCTTTGTGGTACCTATATTTCCTACTCAGTTACCCTAAAAGGCTGGTTATCACCCTTAATCTGGTGGATGATTCGCCCCTACGTGGCGCGGGTGGTATTTGAATTAGCCCAGGCTGCCGAGCAGGTCAGAGCAATCTAATACCGAGTTGCATTCAAAGATAGTAGATTGGTTGGATCGGGAGATGGGGAGATGGGGAGATGGGGAGATGGGGAAATAGGGAGATGGGGAGATGGGGAGATGGGGAAATAGGGAGATGGGGAGATGGGGAGATGGGGAGATGGGGAAATAGGGAGATGGGGAA
>NZ_JAAHIG010000090.1:0-27568 GCF_010692305.1 Moorena sp. SIO4G3
GCGTAGCGTCGGCTTCGCCGATACGCTTCAGGAGATTTGGCCTCTACTGTTCTTGATTCCGGTCAGGAACAGCCACGCCGAGTCATTGAGTGAAGAATCCCCGTCTCTTTAGAGCGGGGAGTGTCAAGTCATAGAAATAATCGGGTGAACCCAAGAGCTCACCCGAAAACTAAGCTAAACTAAACTCAAAGTAATCTACTTAAGCGTTCCCGCTGGAATACCCAAAATATCTTCAATTTTGGGCATTTCTTCGAGAGGAATCACTCGTCCTTCGTCTTCAAATCCAGCGATTTGATCAAAGTTCAAATACTGATACAAATCATTAGCAAAGGGATTAATTTTATCGGCTACAATTGACCGATACTCTTCAACGCTTGGAATCCGACCTAACAAAGCACAAGCTGCTGCTAATTCAGCGGAACCCAAGTAGACTTGGGCACCTTTACCCATACGATTATTAAAATTACGAGTAGAGGTGGAGAATACTGTAGCTTTATCAGCAACCCGAGCTTGATTACCCATGCACAGGGAACATCCAGGCATTTCAGTCCGGGCACCAGCTATGCCAAAGATACCGTAAACGCCTTCTTCTTTGAGTTGTTTCTCATCCATCCGGGTCGGGGGACAAATCCACAACCGAGTGCTAACAGGGGGTTCCCCTTGTAGGACTTTGGCAGCGGCACGGTAATGTCCAATATTGGTCATGCAAGACCCAATGAATACTTCATCGATGCGATCGCTTGCAACTTCAGACAACAATTTCACATTATCTGGGTCATTGGGAGCAGCTACAATCGGCTCGGTGATTTCATTCAAGTCAATCTCGATAATTTCAGCATACTCTGCATCGGGATCGGCTGCCATCAGTACCGGATTTGCCAACCATTCTTCCATCTTGGCCACCCGACGCATGATCGTACGGGCATCGTTATAGCCTCGTGCAACCATATTTTTCAGTAGCGCGATATTGGAACGCAAATACTCAGATACTGTTTCAACTCCCAGCTTAATGGTACAGCCAGCACAAGACCGTTCCGCAGTAGCGTCAGTAAGTTCAAAGGCTTGCTCAACTTTCAAATCGGGCAATCCTTCTATTTCCATAATCCGTCCCGAGAAGACATTTTTCTTATTCTTCTTCTCTACTGTCAGCAACCCTTTTTGAATAGCTACATAGGGAATAGCATTAACAATATCCCGCAATGTTACCCCTGGCTGCAATTCACCTTTGAACCGCACTAACACAGATTCCGGCATATCTAAGGGCATAACTCCCAAAGCAGCACCAAAGGCGACTAATCCGGAACCAGCAGGGAAGGAAATGCCTAGGGGGAAACGGGTGTGAGAGTCTCCACCAGTGCCTACGGTATCAGGTAATAACATCCGGTTCAACCAAGAGTGGATAATGCCATCTCCAGGACGCAAGGCTACACCAGAACGAGAGGCAAAGAAGTCGGGCAATTTTTTATGGACTTTGACATCAACGGGCTTGGGATAAGCAGCAGTATGGCAGAAGCTTTGCATGACTAGGTCGGCACTGAAACCAAGACAAGCCAGTTCTTTTAATTCATCCCTAGTCATGGGTCCTGTGGTATCCTGGGAACCAACTGTAGTCATGATCGGTTCGCAAGAGGTACCTGGACGAACACCCGGTAAGCCACAGGCTTTACCGACCATCTTCTGGGCTAAGGTGAAGCCTTTGCCGGTATCTTCTGGGATGGTTGGACGGGTAAACAGGGGACTTGGTTCTAATCCCAAAGCTTCCCGGGTTTTATCCGTAAGCGATCGCCCAATCAGTAACGGAATCCGTCCACCAGCACGGACTTCATCGAGGATGGTATCGGGTTTGAGGGTAAAGGTGGAAATGACTTCCCCAGCTTGGTTAGTGATTTCACCCTTGTAGGGATGGATAGTAATCACATCACCTGTTTCCATTGTTGAAACATCGCACTCAATGGGCAATGCACCAGAATCTTCAGCAGTGTTGAAGAAGATCGGGGCAATTTTGCTACCTAAGATATATCCCCCAGCCCGTTTATTGGGAACATAGGGGATATCTTCACCAATATGCCAAAGTAAGGAATTAATTGCTGATTTCCGGGATGAACCAGTACCAACAACATCCCCAACATAAGCCACAGGATACCCGTTTTGTTTTAATTTAGCAATAGTATCTAAAGCCGACGGTATCCGAGATTCCAACATGGCCAAGGCATGTAAGGGAATATCTGGGCGAGTGGTGGCGTGAGTGGCCGGGGATAAGTCATCGGTATTGGTTTCTCCAGGTACCTTAAATACAGTCACAGTAACTGCTTCCGGGAGTTTAGGACGCTGAATGAACCACGCAGCATTGGCCCAAGCATCGATGACTTGCTTGGCATAGGGATTGACATCGGAAATTTCTAGAACATCATTGAAGGCATCAAACACAAGTAATGTCTTACTTAGGGCAGTAGCTGCTTCTGCTGCTAAGGTGGTGTGATCCGACTGAAGTAACTCAACCAGGGATTGGACATTGTAGCCTCCAACCATAGTACCCAAGAGGTCTATAGCACCCTGGGGGGAAATTAGGGGACTAGTGAGTTCTGCTTTTGCGATCGCAGTTAAAAACCCAGCTTTGACATAAGCTGCTTCATCCACTCCAGGGGGAATGCGATCGCGTAACATAGCCATTAATGCTTCTTCTTCCCCAGCTGGTGGATTTTGCAGCAGTTCACAAAGTTGGGATGTTTGCTCAGCATTTAGGGGTAGGGGAGGAATTCCTTGAGCTCCCCGTTCAGCTACGTGTTCACGATAAGAGTTCAGCATGATAGATTTACCTGTGCGCGTGCTTCATGTATGACAATTTTTACAAACTATTGCCCTAACCGAATATGCAGGGTAAGCCCAAGAATCAATAAAGCGGCATTATTCTCAACAATATTGATAAAAAAATGCAATAGTACTGAGCTATCTTGGCTTATTATGGTCATAATCCTTGGTCTATATTAGATTTTGGCTAAATTGTTCTTGTGGTTACCCTGCCAGAATATAAAAAGTCATCAAAGCATAAAAAAAGCGATCGCTATGGATCGCCCTGTCTGATGTTAGAGATTTGTGAATATGTGAAAAAGGTTAAATAAGGTTTGGTCAATCTATATCGCAATGGCTAGGGTTATCGAAAATCCTAATAGGTGCGCTTTCCGCATCTAATTATTAAATTCGCCACGGGTCGCACCTAAAACTAGCTCGCCACCAGACCTGTGAGAGTTCTTTGTGAACTAACTAGATCGGTTGCATCTGCTTTGACTCCTCTTCTAGAAGCCGCACCAGATTCTGATCACCTTTAGCTTTAGCTACCTCTAGACGATGTTCCAAAGTTTGGCGCATAGTAGCCAGATGGGCTTTTCTGCTCTCATTCAAGACTTTTTGCAGCCGGTGGCGAGCAATCGATGTCTTTGCAGCTACAGTAGAAATCGATTTAGCCACTGGTTGAGAATCAGCGACAGTATTAGTTACAGTTGCATTACCAGTGCAGTAGGAAACACCACGCCATTTCAGATGATTTACCGGTGGCGGTTCAGGCATGTGTCTGGGATAGTGAAATTTCCAATTCTGAGCCCGATAAACACCACCAATTTCCCCCTCTCTCACTTCTAGTAAAGAGGGTTCAGCGTCGTAACTTACACCACGATACCTAAGTTTCATATCTATTACCCCTCCGATTGACTAATAATAATATCAGACTACTTTTTTCAATAGTCTTGAGTGCTTTCAATAATGTTGAGTACTTAAATCTTGAGTACTGAAATGTTTAGTACTAGAATGCTGAGTACCGAAATGCTGAGTACCGAAATGTTTAGTATTGAGTAATATGTGATCAATGTTTACTCAGCCCTGAGGTCTTGACGCACCCAGCAACCAGCACTTTTTGACTCAAACAAAACTAGTTATAGTAATAGCTACCCTCTTTTATAGCTAACACCACGATAGGTCATGTTAGCCGATGATTTACGCCAAGGATTATGCTTAATCCGGTGAACTTTCCAGCTATGACCCCGGTAAGTCCCACCAATTTCACCTTCAGATACTTCTAGGGTAGATGGTTCACTTTGATAACTGACACCTCGGTAAGAAAGTTTCATTGCTCGAATACCTCCAATTGGATTGCTTAATGAGATTGCTTAATGGAATTGCTTAATAAGTTGGTTGGCCATAAATTGCTGAATAAGCTTAATAAGTTGCTTGGCCAGGTGAGGAAATCTGTCTAAGAGTTAGGGAAGCTTGCCCTAGGTATCACTTTATTGGATTCTCTACGGCTGATCTACTTCAGGACATCTGAGTTGAGAGCCACTGAGCCGACAGAGACCTCAATGCTTATTTAATTCCAATTTTTAATTCTGTATCTATTTTGACACTTTTTTGGCGAAAAGTCAAATGTTAAGAAAAAAAACAGAATTCCATCCTTTCCGGTGATTAAGGTTATCGACTAAGGGGGTTATGACCAAGTTTCCTAGGTCTTCGCAAAGCATGGAAGCCCTCAACTACGCCTCTTGTCCCTAATACTAAGAATTAATACTTAATACTAAGAATTAATACTTAAAACTTAATACTAAGAATTAATACTTAGGGTTTGCTGAAAAAGTCTTTTGGTAAGGGATTGAGTCAGGAGTCAGGAGTCAGGAGTTAGGAGTTAGGAGAATTATATAGAAGGTAGGAGGAGGAATTCTCCCTTGATTTTTCTGCCCTTGTCTGCCCAAAATCCTAACTTTTTGAGCTTTTTGGACCGATTTGCTTTCACTTTTTTCGACCCAAAAAGGCTAAAACCTTTATCTGTCAATGCGCATCAGAGTTAATCAGCAAGCCCTACTTAGGTGCTCCGGACTGGATATAGCACTACCCATCAAGGTCAGGACATTGTCTTGATGCAATAGCGAGTGGGGGAACCCCCTTTGGCGGCACTGCCTCCCCAAGACCGTAATGGTGCGTTTTCCGCATCTAATTATTAAATTTGCCACGGGTCGCACCTGAGGCATCGCTCCTAAACTCCGAAACGTGAGTCTAGTTGACTTGTGACTTGTGACTTGTGACTTGTGACTTGTGACTTGTGACTTGTGACTTGTGACTTGTGACTTGTGACTTGTGACTTCTGACTTGTGAGTTCTGACTTCTGACTTCTGACGCTAAGCGTAGCGCTATATCAGGGAGTGGGGAATCCTCAAAAGTACCCTTAGGGGTACTTTTATAGCCCCTCAGAGAGATAAAACTGGATTTGTGAAGAGATTGCTTGTATCTATACTCACGAAACCTTGGAGAACTTCTATGATTAGGTGCATCAAACAACCCACTTCCTCAGTGCTCAAGGTGTTTTTACTAGGCTGCTCATTGCTACTGCTGCCCTGTAGTCCTGGGTTAGCTCAAGGGTGTACTCAAGCAGAGATTAAGACTAATATCGCCAGATTCAACGATATAAACAACACAAGGGCTAAACAAGCTATAGTCCAATGTGGTTCAAAATCTGTCTATTTACTGATTGAAGCCCTGAAGACGGATAAATCTGCTGCAGTTCGGGAGGGAGCTGCTGTTGCTCTGTGGAGTATGGGAGAGGAAGGGGATCGAGCTGTCCCTTGGTTGATTAAAGCCCTAAGGAATGATGACTCGGCACCAGTTCGTGCCAAAGCCGCTTCTGCTCTGGGATTGATGGGAGAAGCATCTTATCAGGCTATCCCTGACCTGATTGATGCACTTAAGGATGAATCTGCTGAAGTTCGTGCCAATGGTGCTTATGCCCTAGGGAACTTGGGAAATAAAACCCATGAGGCTGTACCTCACCTAATTGAAGTCTTGAGGAAAGATTACTCTGCTGAGGTTCGTGCTAATGCTGCTTATGCCCTAGGGAATAAAAGAGAGGCAGCCAAGTCAGCTATACCTTACCTGATTGAAGCCCTAAAGGATGAAACATCCTTATCGGTTCGCAGGACTAGCGTCAATGCCTTAGAGCAGATTGCTGAGAAAACTAAAGATGTTGCTCCCCAGCTGATTGAGCAACTCAGGAACGATAAATCTATTCTGATCCGGATTTACGCTAGCGAGATACTAGGGGAAATTGGAGAACCAACTAAGGATGCTCTGTCTCTATTAATTGAGTTGCTTCAGGATAACTCAGTCTATGCTCGGTATTATGCCGCCTCTGCTCTAGGAAAGATGGGAACGCAAGGGACTAAGGCTGTTCCTCACTTAATAATCCTGTTGAAAGATGAATCTATCGATGTTCGCTATTCCGCCGCCTCTGCCCTTGTCGAAATTGCTTCTAAGCTTGGAAAACAAAAGAAGCAGCTCACCAAAGTGCAATTGCAAACATCAATACTGCAATTTGAAACAGTGATCAAACGGCTAGAGCAAGACACCGATACAATTTTTCAGGATAGATGGATAGAAACGGTTCGTGGTGGTCTTGATAATCTCCAGCAAGAACAGGATTCTCGTAGTAATCAGAAAATTTTTGGGCGAGGGGTGATTATCTGGCTAACTCATATGCTATTTTGGTTTGGACTAATACTGCTTTATCCCAAATCCTCCCAAATCCAAGCTATCTTCTTTTGGAATCCCTGGGTGCGGAAGTTTTTTGGACTGGGGTACGTAGGCATAGCCATAACTTGGATTCCCTTTCTACGCTCCAAGTTATTTGCCCCCTTCCAGGAATCCTTGCTGTCAGATGCAGATTTAGAAAACTTTGATGAGCAAGCTTACTTTCCTAACTTGGAAGTCGAGCGGAAGGGAAAAAATATAACCCAACCCATTCAAGAACCAATACCAGATCTGGAATTACCCATTGTCCTGGAAGGAGAATCAGGATTAGGGAAATCCATGTTTCTACGCCACTTAGTGAAATCATCTAAGCGAATCATCGTCTATTTACCTGCTGAAAAATGCGCTAATGGCGTGATCGAAGCGATTCAAGCAAAACTTCATGGATTCGCCCAAGACTCTGGTTTCTTGCGAGACCTGATTTACAGTGATGCCATTGATATCTGTATTGATGGACTCAATGAAGTCACTCCAGACACACGAGCGATGATTACCAGTTTTGTGGAAAGTTACTTCAAGGGCAATATTATCATCGGGACCCAATCCATGGAGTGGCAGACCCCCTCTTGCGCTACGACCTATGTACTGCAACCATTGAAACCTAAGCAGATTGAGAAATTTTTACTATCGCGCTATAAAATTATGCCCCCAGATGCTCCCATCTCGGGTATAAAGTACAAACAAGCCTGCGAAAAGTATATTGACACCGTTTTACATCAGTACCAATCAGAAGAAGAACAGAGAGCTGTGCGTCGGATGCTGTCCAACCCGATGGACCTGACCATAGTGGCTCAGATGATAGCCCATGGGCAGAAACCAGACTTGCTGAACTTGCAGCAACAGCAGTATCAATATATGGCTCAGGAGTATGAACAACTCTATCTGAGACAATTTCCCCTAGAGGCATTTGCTGAGACAGTTTACCAGATGCGCTTGCAAGACCAGGTAGCTATACCAGCTGACAAATGGTTTGAAGAACTGATTTGCATGGAACGCTACAAAATGGTATTTTGCCGTCTATTTGTTGACCATGCAGGCAATCATCGAAAAGAATGGTATTTCCGTCACGACAAAATCCAGGACTTTTTCATCGTGCAGACCTTTCTAGGTGAGGGAAATGATTTGCCAAACAAGCATATCAGTGACCCTAGATTTCGCGGTGTGTACTTCCTCTTGGCAACTCTACTGCCGTGGAATGCTGCTTGGAACTTGCGGGAAACCTTAATTCAATATGCAGCGAATACTAAAGACCATACAGTTAGTGATACTTTTGTTCAACTGTTGTTGTCCCGGCAAGCAGCATGATCTGTATGATCTGTTGTTCGCGTAGCGTGGCCAAAGGCCAAGGTTCTTCGCGTAGCGTGGCCGTTCGCGCAGCGTGGCCTACAGCCTTAAGGCCAGGGTTGAATGTTGAAGGTTAAGGGTTCTGATAAAAGCCCATTACTCTCTGGACATAGTCAGCAGTTGCGCCACTGTTGCAGCCAGAGGGTTTTCCTGTCATCCACCAACAGGCGGTACGGCGAACAGCAATCATTTCATTGTTGCCACTATCTCTCAATTCAATATCTAGTTCCCGTCTGATGATGCAAGCCACAACACTGCGTGCTGTGGTTGGGTCGGCTTCAAATTGTGCAGGTGTCATGGCCTGTCCTGCACATTGAGATGTCCAGCTCGGGATAATGGCGGGTAAAACTTGCCACTGGCTGTACATGCCATCATTGGGACGATTGGGTGGTGCGGAAAGCCGCAGTGCTTCGACAAGAGCATTGACTTGCGGATCAAGAGTGTTGACTTGCGGATCAAGAGTGTTGACTTGCGGATCCTCTACTGGTGCGAATACTGGTGTGGACCTATGTTGCTGCTGATAAAAGCCGAGTACTCTCTGGACATAGTCAGCAGTTGCGCCACTGTTGCAACCAGAGGGTTTTCCTGTCATCCACCAACAGGCGGTACGGCGAACAGCAATCATTTCATTGTTGCCACTATCTCTTAATTCAATCTCTAGTTCCCGTCTGATGATGCAAGCCACAACATTGCGTGCTGTGGTCGGGTTGGCTTCAAATTGTGCAGGTGTCATGGCCTGTCCTGCACATTGAGATGTCCAGCTCGGGATAATGGCAGGTAAAACTTGCCAGTCGCTGTACATGCCATCATTGGGGCGATTGGGTGGTGCCGAAAGCCGCAGTGCTTCTACAAGAGCGTTGACGTATTTATCCTCTACCTGTGCTGATACTGGTATTGCCCACAACCCCACACTCACTATTATAGCAAGTCTTATACCCATGAGGTACAAATCTCTGGGTTTTAGGGACTTCGGAGCAGGGACTGAGGCCGTTGGCCACGCTACGCGAACGGAGCAGGGACTTCGGAAGAGGCAAGAGGCAAGAGGCAAGAGGCAAGAGGGAAAAAATAATGTGTACCTCATAGCTATGATAAACGCTATATTCCAGTCAAGAGCAGATTTGGAAATTTATTGATTACTTTATTGATTACATATAAAGTGATCATTTTCAGATTTATTTTATATCTAAAATTAACTGAACTAGAAATGCCATTGATCCCGACAGTGATCAGTGAAGGATGAACGATGAATTATTAATAATGAATACCCCCATGGTAGGAGTTCTCACAGGGGTAGGTTTTTTACATTTGGGTAAAACATGGGACGACCCAGAGGGAGAGGAAAAGAAAAACAACGAACAAGCGATGCAGCTTCGGAACAGGGGGTTTCCCCCACTCGCGCTTTGCATCAAGACAATGATGATTTTTAGCGATGCAGCGCCTTCACGCGGGGGTTTCCCCCACTCGCGCTTTGCATGGCTGACAACGACAATAATGGTATATTTTCTTATCCCCCACACCCCACACCCCACGCCCCACACCCCACACCTGACGTCTTTGTAAAAAACATACCCTTGAAAGCATGGTAGGAGTTAGGGGCTTGTACTGGAAAAACGATTAATAAAAAACTATGTGCTGATAGGGTTTTTATTTGGGTTGTAAACACAGGCATGGCAGAAAGTTGCTTGGCTTAAATAAGCAAAAGGCAAGAGGGGAAAGAGTTCCAGAGTTTTATTGAACAATCAAAAAAGACCTCTGAGGTTTACATCTCATTTGGAAACGCCATATTATGTGGTAATTCATCGTTAATCATCTGTCCGCCTCCCGGTCGTCTCCCACTATAATCTTTGATTTAGTGGTGAGAGGAAAGGGAGGACAGAGTTTAAATCGTATAAGCATAACCATCCTTTCTGTGAATAAATCGACAATATTTGTGACTAATTCCTTGCACTAGTCCTCCCAAAGTTGAGATATTGAAAGACCCTGATTTTCTGGTTGCGACCCGTCCTACATAAGTACCAATCTTTTTTCCCTTGGTAACCACCGCGCGGACAATATCTCCTGTCTGAAAGCCTTTGTGAAGTTTAATTCTGGAGCAATGACGAATGGGGAACCCATACTTATTAGTCCTACAGAGCTGACGAGTGCCGTGTCCCTTAGCTGTTATCACCAAAGGTAGGGCTACTTCAACAATCAGTGTTTCAACTTTTCCAACATTCGCCGCATCTAACCAATGAGTTTTAGGAAGACTTTGGCGGCACCTATTGAACTTTGTTAATCCACCGCTACCTACTTCAACAGGTAACCCTATCGATTTAAGGTCGTGGTACAACTTCCAGCGGGTCGTATTGACAGAAGCCGCATCAGCCAGAGGGCGTTTGGCTTGACTTAAAATACGTTTCAAGATACTAGGATTTTTGGACAAAAAAAGCTCAATATCTTGATTGGATTTCGCTTGGTTGCATGCATGACATGCAATAGTTAAATTAGAAACCCGATTGGAACCACCTTTAGATAATGGCTTGATATGTTCGATTTCTAACTGAGTACCTGTTACCCCACAATAAGCACACTTGCGATTCCATTTTTCAAGTAAATATTCCCGAAGTTCATAGCCAAAAAGTGTACCCTGTTGGTACTCGATACCAGATATTTCAGGATTTTGCAGCTTTTGAGTGTCGAATCTAACCAATTCTTGGGATATACCGGTGATAGGACAGAATCGAATCAACTTTTTAACCCAAGTTAGAATATTTTGAACTCTAGACGTCAAACTAGGCGCTAACCAACCTTTCGGTCTAGTTCTGTTAAGAAATCTGGGCTTGCGGTATCGAGTTTTGCGATTACGTCTACTGCGCCTCAATTGTCTACGAGAACTCAAAGCTTCTCGGATCTGAAAACCTCTATGAGTGAGTTCAGCTCCCCAAACTACTCGAAATCCTTGAACGATAGCTAAACCGCTTGTTTTTGCTCCAGGGTCTATTTTAAATTGGTGTTCGTGAGTTACTGGATTCTTTATCTCCTCTGTCAAAACGATGGTGAATGGGTAACGGCGATAGACCTTTGCTTTCCCTGCCGAGAGTAGAATCCTAGCTCTAGCAGGTTTACATGGGTCTAAAGGTTGTAGATTGCTGTTTAGAACAAAGACACGCATAATTGTGTTTTCTCCTATTACTAGGGTTAAGTTCGCCGAGTGCTTCGCACACGCTGGCGCGAACGCCAATGTTTTTTGAGTTTGTTTTGTCAACAACACTGTCTTAACCCATTTATGACTGTTTAATTGCCGACCACAGAGCAGAAGACTGGCGACGCATCTAAAGGTGTGATAGCTCAAAAAACGTAGACTAAAAAGTCTGAGGCTGGTCACGTTATGAGCTTTTTCAAGCCCCCGTTATACCGCGATTAGCGGTTAACGGTGGGTTCGTGACTCCTAAGACATACTTCCTTGGACTTAAGGAATTTTTGAGAATAATTGGATGATGATGGGGGCTGTGAACAATAGAGCAATATCTAAAATCGTGATGGCTGCAAAGCGTATTTGTTGAGTATTCATGATGCACCGTTTCGTTGAGTATTAACAGCTGACCTAAGAATGCTAGCGGTAACTTAAATCCATTTCATCGGTTTAGATCACGCAAGGCTGTGATTTAGGACAACGCCTTTATGTGATCTTGATCACTAGTTTTACCCAAAATCCTCTAAACCGTCATTTATAAAGTAAAGATTAAATCGCTGTAGGGCGCGTGATAGCGTAGACCATTGGTAAGTTGTTATTAGTGACAGGACGAAAATTAGCCGCAGAGGCACTATATTAAATAAGTGCGTTACAAATTATTAACGCACCCAAAGGATTTAATATTTATTTTATAAATAAGCTCTAAATTACTGATTTTTGATTAGGTTTTGTTGGCGATTGTTTGTTAACAGTACTATGCAGCAAACTATCAACAAACAACCGATTATATCAAGTCCAGTGAATCACTTCCAAAATAATCCCTGGATAGTTGGTAATGAGTAATAGTTGATGGAGAATCGTAAACTACCAATTACCAATTATCAATTACCAATTACCAATTACTAATTACCAACTATAGCGTTTCTAGGACTCATGAGGTACACATTATTTTTTTCCTCTTCCCTCTTTCCTGCTCCCTGCTCCCTAAAAACCAGAAATTTGTACCTCACAAGTCGTAGAATTGCTATAACTGGGGCTTCTTGCTCAGTTTCTTTTTCTGCCGTAACTCTTCTTCTAATTGACTGATGCGTTCGGTTAACTCTTTTACCTGTTTCTCTAATACTTGATTCTGCTGAGCCAACAACCCTATTATTGCTTGCTGCTGTTGCACAAACAAGCGCAGACGTTCCTCCTGGTGGAGGTCGGTTGTTTCGTCAAGAGTGGCCAGCACAGGAATTTCAGTCATATCTGAGTTAGACCAGATTTACGTACTTTTGGCAAGGGGGCTGCCAACATAGATCCTAAACAGGGGGTGCAGGGGTAATTGACAAGTTACGTAAAAATGATCAAGTTTTTAACGTTTAATTAAGCCGACCTACTTAATACATAAAACTTCGTAAAAATTAATTATAATAAATAAAATTTTATTTTACAAAAAATTAGAGCTATATTCCTTACACTGCTTGGTTTATAACTATTTTCGTCCCCCCCCAAATAGTGTTGACTTAATCAAATAATAATGATAAATTACCAAAGGTTATTAAGCAGACTAGTTAGATAGGCTACGCTCAAAACACATGAAATCCATCAGAACAAAGTTCAAACTTAATAACAAACAGAAAAACATGATGGCTCAACACCCAGGAGCAGATGATGTTTAAACTGGGGTTTAAATTTGTGTAATATCGAGATTTAAACCCAATTATAAGGAGCAAAAAATGCGGTGGGCTTGACTTCAATGCCTGTGGTTGAGTAACCGCAGACGGTCTCAGGGTCAGCAGGAATTAAACATGATAAAATTATCACGTTATGTGACGTTTTCATGTATCCTTCTTTTGGAGCAGTGTAGGGGTGATTATGAATCCGAAATACCAGAGCGATCTAATAGCTATTATTGGTATAGGTTGTCGATTTCCTGAAGCGAATGACCACAACCAGTTTTGGCAGAATCTTGAACAAGGAATAAATAGTATTAGTGAAATTCCTTCCCAAAGGTGGGAAGTAGAGAAGTATTATTCTGAAACTCCCGAAACCCCCAATAAAACTATTAGTAAATGGGCAGGACTGATAGAAGGGGTAGACCAGTTTGATGCCCAATTCTTCGGTATCTCCCCCAGAGAAGCAACAAGAATGGACCCTCAACAGAGAATAATGCTGGAGTTGAGCTGGTCTTGTATAGAAGATGCGGGTTATTCACCATTAGAACTATCTGGAAGTCAAGTAGGAGTATTTATCGGTTCTTGTAACTACGACTACAATGAGTTGCAACACCAAAATGAAAATATTGAAGGGCATACCGCTACAGGAAGTTACACCTGCATCATTCCCAATAGAATCTCTTACTTCTTCAATTTTCACGGCCCCAGTTTGCCTGTAGATACAGCCTGCTCTAGCTCCCTAGTAGCACTTCATCAAGCAGTAAATTCGATTAAAGAAAAAGAATGTGAGATGGCATTGGTAGGTGGAATAAGTGTATTATGTACACCAACAAGTTATATATCCTTTAGTCAACTAGGAATGTTGTCTCCAAACGGACAATGTAAAACTTTTGATAGTGAGGCAGATGGTTATGTAAGGGGGGAAGGAGCGGGAGTAGTCTTATTAAAACCTTTAGCCAAAGCACTCTCAGATGGAGATAGAATATACGGTGTAATCAAAGGAAGTGCTATTAATCATGGAGGCAAAGCAAGAACATTAACCTCTCCCAATGTTTATGCTCAAGCTCAGGTATTGCGAGCGGCCTATACAAATGCAAATATTGCCCCCAACACAGTTTCCTATATAGAAACTCATGGTACAGGAACACCCTTGGGAGACCCCATTGAAATAAATGGTCTCAAACGCGGCTTTAAACAATTGCATCAACAATATGAAGTACCATTAACAGAAAAACCCTATTGTGGTTTGGGAGCAGTCAAAACAAATGTTGGGCATTTAGAAGCTGCTGCTGGCATGGCTGGAGTCATCAAAGTTTTGTTAGCAATGAAGCACAAAAAATTGCCAAAATTAGCAAATTTTCAAAAATTAAACCCCCGTATAAAATTAAAAGACAGCCCATTTTACATAGTTAGTGAAACTAAAGAATGGCAACAGTTACAGACGGAAAAAGGAGAGATAATTCCCCGACGGGTAGGAGTCAGTTCATTTGGGTTTGGAGGTGTTAATGCTCATGTGGTGTTGGAAGAACCACCAGAACAAGTTAAAAGTCAAAAGTCAAAAGTAGATGTTCTAGAGCGTCCACAACAGATTTTAACCCTCTCAGGGCAGACGGGGAAAGCACTGAGGGTACTAGCAACAAAATATCAAACTTATTTACAATCAAAAACTGAGTCATCGCTACAAGATATATGCTTCAGCGCTAATACAGGGCGGACACATTTTACAGAAAGACTAGCAATAGTAGCAAAATCAAACAGTGATTTACAGCAAAAATTAGCAGATTTTATTCAGGATAATGAGATAAACGGAGTGGTAAGAGGAAAAGCAGAAAGTCAGGATAAGGAGATAGCTTTTCTGTTCACAGGGCAGGGGTCTCAATATGTAGATATGGGACGACAATTATATGATACTCAACCCACATTTCACAAAATTATAGACCAATGCAATGAAATTCTGAAAGAATATCTAGAAGTACCTCTATTAGACGTTTTATATCCTCAAGATTCACAAAACTCAAGTTCTAATTTGTTAGACCAAACGGCTTATACCCAACCGGCTCTGTTTGCTATTGAATACGCTTTGTTCAAGTTATGGGAATCTTGGGGAGTTAAACCAAGTGTAGTCATGGGTCACAGTGTAGGAGAATATATAGCAGCAACAGTAGCAGGAATTTTCAGTTTAGAAGATGGTTTGAAGCTGATAGCGGAGCGGGGTAGGTTAATGCAGCAGTTGCCCCCCGGAGGAGAGATGGTGTCAGTGATGGCCTCAGAATCTCAAGTTATAGAAGCTATAGGTAACTATAGTTCAAAAGTGACAATAGCAGCTATTAATGGACCAGAAAGTATAGTGATTTCTGGTGAAAGTGAAGCGATCGCAAGTATTTGTAGTAAATTAGAAGTAATGGGAGTTAAGACTAAGCAGCTACAGGTATCCCATGCTTTCCATTCTCCTTTGATGGAGCCAATGTTGGCCGAGTTTGAAACAGTAGCTCAGGAAGTCATCTATAGTCAGCCTCAGATACCACTCATTTCTAATGTCACTGGTCAAAAGGCGAGTTCAGAAATGACTACTGCTAAATATTGGGTAAATCATGTCCGACAACCAGTAAAATTTGCCCAGAGTATGATAACTCTAAATGAGCAAGGGTATGAATTGTTCCTAGAAATTGGACCCAAGCCAATATTATTAGGCATGGGGCGTCAATGTTTACCAGAAGCGATCGGTATTTGGTTACCGTCGTTACGTCCTGGAGTGGATGAATGGCAGCAAATGCTATCAAGCTTAGGACAATTATATGTAAGAGGAGTAAAAGTATATTGGTCAGGGTTTGACTCAGACTATAATCGTCATAAAGTAGCATTGCCAACGTATCCATTTCAGCGAGAAAGATATTGGATAGATACTTCTAAAAATCACTATAATAATACTGTTAATGGCAGTTCTAGTTTAGTTGTGAAATTACTTAATCAAAGTGATATACAGGGATTAAGTCAAGAAATCAAATTAGATGCAAACTTGACAGAAGATGAGAAAAGTTTATTGCCTAAGTTGGTGAACATTTTAACTAATAGGCATCAAATTTATCTTCAATTAAAAGAAAATGTAGTTTATGATTACTATAATTCTTTTACAGAGCTTAGTAAGGGCAAATTAAGCCAAGAAAAATATCAAGAAACTAAACCACTACAATTTATAACTTTTGGTATATTACCAGAAGCAATTCCAGGTTTTTCTTGGGTAAAAATATTTATAGAACCAAATCAAAACCTAACATATCAAACAGCTTCGCTAGAGTCACAGCAAGAGTTAAGAAAACTGTGTTTTGCACCAGTAGATTTCTCCTCTTGTAAGAAAGTATTAGATTTTGGTTGTGGATATGGCTCAGATTTAATCACATTAGCTAAAAGTTACCCACATTTACAACTAAATGGTTATACAATTTCTAGGGAACAAGCTAAGTTTGCGACCAACCAAGTTAATTCCTATCAACTGCAAGAGCAAATACAAATTTTTAACCGAGATAGCTCCAAAGATGAATTTCCTGATAACTATAACCTAATATTTGGATTTGAAGTGGCTCATCATATTAAGAATAAGTCATTGTTGTTTTCTAATATAAGTAGACATCTTGAGGAAGAAGGATTATTGGTAATGGCCGACTTTATTGCCAATGGAGATTTTGACATTGACCATGAAGAAACTTCATCTTACTTTATCACAAAACAGCACTGGTTAGAGCAATTATCACCCAATCATTTACAACTTATAAGTACCATAGATATTAGTCAGGAAATAGCAAACTATTTGTACGATACTGAATTTGAAGAAAGTCTCAATGATTTGAATAAAAAAGGTTATGATGAAAATATAAAATCTGCATTTAAGTCTTACAATCAGTTAGGTAAACTGCTGAGAAAAGGATTGGCAAGCTATGTATTGTTAGCTGCTAAAAAACAGGAGATAATCCCTGAAGATAAAATTTATCATTTGAACCAAGAAAAACTCAATCAACTGTTGTCTTACTCAGAAGTATCAGAAAAACAATGGATTTATGAATTGAAATGGGAACATAAAACTAACAAGCAAAGAAAGTTAAACTTGCCCAGCCAACCTGGTGTTTGGTTAATATTTAGCAATGATAATGATACGCAACAATTACAAACTTTTTTAGAACAAAAAAATAAAAGTTGTGTCATAGTAAGTCCAGGTTCTAGCTACAAACAGTTAGGGAATGGATATTATCAAGTCAACCCAACAAAATTACAAGAATTTAAACAACTAATAAGAGATGTGTTGAGCAGCCAATATCAGTTAGAAGGAGTAGTTCATTTATGGAGTATTAATACCTCAATAGAAAATTTAGAAACTTCTCAAGAGTTAGGTTGTGCCAGTGTACTGCATTTGGTACAAGCAATGGTATCAGAATTGCGATTAATAGTACCTCTATGGTTAGTTACTCAAGGAACACAAAATGTAGATATCGAAGAAGAAAATCAACAGGAAATCCAAGTACATCAAGCACCTATATGGGGATTGGGTAGGGTGATAGCACTAGAACATCCAGATCTCAATTGTAGGAGAGTTGATTTAGATCGAACAAACATATCATTAGGATTAGAATACTTAACCAAAGAACTATTAAATCCAGATGGTGAAGACCAAATAGCTATCCGTAAAGAAAAACGTTATGTAGCTAGATTAGTAAGGCGATCGCACAAAAGCTTGGAGAAGAAGCAACAAATAGCACTTAAAACAAAAGTAAGTTACTTAGTGACTGGTGGTTTGGGAGCTTTGGGACTAGAAGTGGCTCAATGGATGGTTAAACAGGGAGCACGACATATCGTATTAAATAGCCGTCGCAACCCATCAGAAATAGCTCATAAAACTATTCAAGAATTGCAACAAACTGGTGCAAAGATATCAGTTGTACTAGGAGATGTATCTAAAGAAGAAGATGTGGCTAATATCCTAAAGCAGATTCAGGAATCTCAACCACCATTACGAGGAGTAATTCATGCAGCAGGGGTTTTAGATGACGGTGTTTTACAGAATATGACTTGGGAGCGTTTTGATAAAGTTCTGGCTCCCAAATTACAAGGAGCTTGGCATTTACATAATTTAACTCAAAAACTACCACTAGAGTTCTTTGTTTGTTTTTCTTCAATAACATCGTTATTAGGTTCATCAGGTCAAGGAAATTATGCTGCTGCCAATGCTTTTATGGACGCTTTAGCTTATCATCGTCAGAGTATAGGATTACCAGGATTAACAATTAACTGGGGAGCCTGGGAAAAACGAGGAATGGCTGTTCGTCTAGGGAATAAACATCAAAGTCGTCTGCAAACAGCAGGAATGAGTTTTATTTCTCCAGAAAAAGGATTACAAATATTAGGAGAGTTATTACCGGATAAAGTTAGCCAAGTAGGAGTATTTCCTATAAATTGGTCTAGATTTGCTAAACAATTGCCTGGTGGAGTTAAAATGCCATGTATAGAAGCATTTCTTTCAAAACAAGAACCCAAAGAAACTAACAGTAAATATTTTTTAAATCAATTGGTACAAGCAGTAGAAAATGAACGTAAACAAATTCTTATCTACAAGCTTCAAACCGAAGTAGCTAGTATACTAGGATTGTCTAAATCTAAACTGCCCGACCCAGAATTAGGCTTTTTTAGTTTAGGAATAGATTCCTTGATGGCTGTTGAGCTAAGAAATCTGTTGAGTTCTACTTTTAATTCCTCCATCAGCACAGCTACATTGTTTGAAACGTCTAATATCAAAGACTTAGCTGAATACTTAATCAAAGAAATTTTCCCAGAAGAGCAAGACCAGGAAGATGTTCAAGATAGTCAGAATATAAATACTCCCAAGAAGATAGAAACACAATTTGAAGGAGAAATTGATAGTGCGATCGCCTCAGAATTACAAGAAATCCAAGCTTTACTGAAGGAGGAGCCCTAGAATGAGCAATATTTCTCAAACAAACCAACAAAACTTCTTATCCCAAGAAGTGCTTCAAACTTTGAAGGAAATGCGAAGTAGGCTCGAAGCAGTAAACAAAGCCCAAACAGAACCGATCGCAATTGTTGGTATGGCCTGTCGATTTCCTGGAGGAGCTAATGACCCATCAACATACTGGAGCTTATTGCATGATGGCATAGATGCCATTACACCAGTTCCTCCCGATCGTTGGGATGTGAACGCTTATTACGATCCCGAACCAGGAGTTCCGGGCAAAGCCTACACAAAAGAGGGTGGGTTTATCGATCAAGTTGACCAGTTTGACCCCTTATTTTTTGGTATTTCTCCTAGAGAAGCAGTTAGTTTAGACCCTCAGTACAGATTACTTTTAGAGGTAACATGGGAAGCACTGGAAAATTCTGGGCAAACCTGGACAAACCTTAAGAATAGTCAGACAAGTGTATTCATGGGCATCTCTACAGATGACTATGCTGCCGTAATTCTAAATGGAGCCAGTAGTTACCCTACTCTGGGGAGTAATAGAAGTGTTGGTATAGGTCGTATTTCTCATCTCTTGGGTTTACAAGGGTCTAATATACAGGTAGATACAGCTTGTTCAAGTTCTTTAGTTGCTACCCATTTAGCCTGTCAGAGTTTACGTTCAGGAGAATCCAACTTAGCATTAGTGGGTGGAGTTAATTTAATATTATCGCCCATCAGCACTATTGGTCGTTGCCAAGTGAAAGCACTATCCCCTGACGGTCGTTGCAAAACTTTTGATGCTGCTGCAAATGGTTATGCTCAGGGAGAAGGATGTGGTGTCCTAGTTTTGAAGCGCTTGTCTGATGCAGTTAGTGATGGCGATCTAATTTCAGCCGTTATTCGAGGTTCTGCTGTTAATCATGATGGACCAAGTAGTGCTATGACGGTTCCAAATAGAATGGCTCAGAAACAGGTGATTCAACAAGCTCTGGCAAATTCCAAGTTAGAACCCCATCAAATTAGCTATTTGGAGGCTCATGGTACAGGAACTTCTTTAGGAGATCCCATTGAAATAGAAGCTCTGGCAGAAGTATATGGCAAAAATCGTCCAGCAGATCAGCCTTTAATTGTGGGGTCAGTCAAGAGTAATATTGGCCATTTAGAAGCAGCAGCAGGTGTATCATCTTTGATGAAGGTGATTTTAGCTCTTCAACATCAGGAAATCCCTGCTCATTTACATTTCAAACAACCAAATCCTCATGTAGATTGGGATAGATTACCAATTAAAATTCCTTCTTCATTAATTCCTTGGTCTGAGGAGGGAAAACCAAGAATAGCAGGAGTTAGTTCCTTTGGTATGGGTGGCACTAATGCTCATATAGTTCTGGCAGAAGCTCCTGTAGAAGTCAAGAATCAAAAAACGAAAAATAAAAATCAAGAAATAGAACGTCCGCTTCATCTACTAACGCTGTCAGCTCAAACAGGAACAGCTCTGAAGCAGTTAGTGAGGAATTATTACGAACACTTGAATAAATATCCAGAATTAGCTATAGAAGATATTTGTTATACAGCTAATTTGGGGCGATCGCATTTATCGGAGCGTCTAGCCATTGTTACTAGGTCAACAAAGCATTTAGAGGAACAATTAGAAGGTGCAGAAGTAGAAGAAATAACAGGAGTTGTCAAAGGTAGAAAGATTGGTAGTAAGTTTTCTAAATTAGCCTTCCTATTCACAGGTCAAGGCTCCCAATATGTGAATATGGGTAAACAATTGTATGAAACTCAACCAACTTTCCGTCAAGTTTTAGATCGGTGTGACCAAATTCTGAGTCCTTATTTAGAACAACCACTATTAGAAGTTCTATATCCTCAAAATGCACAACACTCAAGTATTTCTTTATTAGACCAAACAGCTTATACCCAACCTGCTTTGTTTGCTATAGAATATGCCTTGTTCAAGTTATGGGAATCCTGGGGAATTAAGCCAGATATAGTGATGGGTCACAGCGTTGGAGAATATGTAGCGGCAACAGTAGCAGGAATATTCAGTTTAGAAGATGGTCTGAAATTAATAGCTATGCGGGGGAGGTTAATACAGCAGTTGCCCCCCGGTGGTGAGATGGTATCAGTAATGGCATCAGAATTTCAGGTTAAAGAGGCCATAAGAGAATATAATTCCCAAGTGACAATAGCAGGGATTAATGGACCAGAAAGTATAGTGATTTCTAGTGAGAGTGGAGCGATGGCAGCTATTTGTAATAAGTTAGAAGCAATGGGGGTTAAGACCAAGCAATTACAAGTGTCCCATGCTTTTCATTCTCCATTGATGGAGCCAATTTTGGCAGAGTTTGAAACTGTCGCTAGAGAAGTAACTTATAGTCAACCTAGAATAGCACTGATATCTAATGTGAGTGGTAAAAAAGTAGGACCAGAAGAAATTACCACTGCTGAATATTGGGTACGTCATGTGCGAGAACCAGTAAGATTTGCTCAAAGTATGAAAACTCTACACGAGGAAGGTTATGAGCTGTTCCTGGAAATTGGACCGAAACCAATATTGTTGGGTATGGGGAGGCAGTGTATACCAGAGGATGCGGGAGTATGGTTGCCATCATTACGACCGGGATTAGGAGAATGGCAACAGATATTAGAAAGTTTGGGGCAGTTGTATGTCAAAGGGATGAAGGTGAATTGGTCGGGGTTTGAGAAAGATTATGCTGGCCAAAAAGTAGTATTGCCCACTTATCCGTTTGAGAGACAACGATATTGGATAGAGGAGAAAAAACAGCATAAAAGCAGATATTTGTCAAGAGACACAGATTCTCACCCCTTACTAGGTGAACGCTTCTACTCTGCGATTCAGCAGGAACAAATCCAGTTTCAATCCCAATTGAGTGCCTCTGAACCAGCCTACTTGAAGGACTATCGGGTATTTGAACAGGTGATATTTCCGGCTGCTGGTTATTTAGAGATGGTCGTTGCTGCGGGTGTGACTATATTTAAGTCCCAAAAATTGGTGCTAGAAGACTTAGTGATTCAAAGTGCATTAGTTTTACATCAAGAGAAACTCAAGGCAGTTCAAACAGTTTTCACCCCATCGGAAAATGGAACCTACCAATTTCAGATATTTAGCGCAGACCAACAAGACGAAGGACAACAGCCGAATTGGACACTCCACACACAAGGGAAGCTTAGAGAGCAGAAAGTAGATAGTGAACCTGCTGTGGTGAACCTAGAAGGATTGAAAGTAAGTTGTCCTCAGAAGATAGATGTTAAGGAGCATTACCAACAATTTCAGGCTAAAGGTATTGACTACGGTGTTAGTTTTCAGGGTATTAAGCAGTTGTGGCGTGGGTCAGGCCAAGCGATAGGGGAAGTTCAATTGCCAGAGGAACTGGTAAGAGATTTGATAAACTACCAACTACATCCTGCACTTTTAGATATAGGTATGCAGGCAATCGCTGCAGCAATTGGGTCAGAGGAAAGTCAGAGTACCTATGTGCCAGTATTAATCGAACGCTTGACGGTATACCGTCGTCCCGCTGCCAATATGTGGGCAATGGCATCTGTAACAATACCATTAAAAGACAATAAAGACACTTTAAGTGGTAAAATTACTCTCTTGAGCAGCGCAGGAGAAACAATTGCTATAATGGAAGGCTTGCAACTCAAACAAGTGACAAGGGAAGCGTTGCTAGGGAGCCAAGCTAATGAACTCAGGAATTGGTTATATGATGTGGAATGGCGCTGGCAACCTCGTTTTGGTCGGCAATTACCACCAGAATACATATTGAGACCAGGGGAAGTATCTGGGAAACTCAACCCTCTAGTATCGAAATTGGTATCAGAGATTGACTTAAATAGCTACAGTCAATTCTTAAGTCAGTTAGAAGCTTTGAGTGTTGATTATATTGTCCAGGCATTTGTAGAAATGAGCTGGTTATTTCCAGAGGGAGAAAGTTTTTCTAGTCAATCTTTAGCGGAAAAGTTAGAAGTTGTATCCCAACATAGACGACTGTTTAACCGTTTGTTAGAGATATTGGACGAAGTAGAAATTATCAAAGGAACAACAGAGGGTTGGGAAGTAATTAAAACTCCAGGGAAAACTAATCCTCAAGAGAAAAACCAGGCATTGCAAAGTCAATACCCTCAAGGTAAGGTAGAACTTACTGTACTAGATCGTTGTGGTTCTCAACTAAGTGAAGTATTAAAAGGAACAGCAGATCCACTACAGCTAGTTTTCCCCGAAGGAGATTTAACCACAGCAACTCAACTCTATGAGGAATCATCTGAAGCCAAAGTAATGAATACCCTAGTTCAACAAGGAATATTAACGGCCTTAGAAAAGTTACCAAAAGACAGAGGAGTAAGGTTATTGGAAATAGGGGCTGGCACTGGAGGAACGACAAGCTTTATTCTGCCTCACCTAAATCCTCAGCAAACAGAATATGTATTCACCGACCTGGGTAGTTTGTTTACTAGCAAGGCACAAGAAAAGTTCCGGGATTATCCGTTTGTAGACTATAAACAGCTAAATATAGAAAAAGATCCAAAAGCTCAGGGGTTTGAATCTCATCAGTATGATGTAATTGTAGCAGCGAATGTACTGCACGCCACCACATATTTACGTCAGACGTTAGAAAATGTCCGACAACTACTGGCCCCAGGAGGAATTTTGGTATTGTTGGAAGGGACAAATCGTCAGCGTTGGGTGGATTTATTTGCCGGATTATTAGAAGGATGGTGGAGATTTGAAGATGTGGACTTACGACCTAACCATCCTCTATTAGAGAGCTATCAATGGGAAGAACTCCTAAAAGAAAGTGATTTTCCTGAAGTAGTTGTTTTACCAGGGGTAGAGGGAAATAACCAAGAAGTATTTCCGCAGAGTGTAATTATTGCTCAATCTTCACCAACCCCATCATCTTTAGCTTTATCTAAATCTAAACCCCAAGAAGGTTGGTTTATTTTTGCAGATAGACAAGGGGTTGGTGAAAATTTAGCGACTCAAATGCGATCGCGAGGAGAAATTTGCAACTTGGTTAAGCCTGGGGAAGCATATCAACAGGTAGAGGCAGAAGAATTTACGATTAATCCGGAAAACCCTGAAAATTTTCAAAAGCTGATTTCTCATGTAATACAGTCAGGGAAATTATATGGAGTTATTCAATGTTGGAGCTTAGAAACACCAGAAGGTAATTTTAGTACGGAAGAACTAACCTTAGCATCCCAGATTGGATGTGGTAGTACCTTATCCTTAGTGCAGGCATTAGCTAAGACTGAATTATCCCCATCTCCTCATCTGTGGTTAGTGACTCAAGGAGCACAGGCTGTACCAGATAATAATCCTGTGGTCTCAGGCATAGCCCAATCTTCTTTATGGGGAATGGGAAAGACCATTAGTGCAGAACATCCTGAACTAAAGTGTGTGCGTGTAGATTTAGACCCACAGGAAACCGCTCAGGAGCAAGCAAGAATCCTGATGTCGGAAATATTTTCAGAGTCCAGAGAAGATGAAGTAGCATTCCGACAGGAAAATCGTTATGTGGCCAGGTTAGTGCCTTCTCGGTATACTCAAAAGACTATGGACAATCCTGTCACTGTTCGTAAAGACGCTACATATTTAATTGCAGGTGGACTAGGGGGTGTGGGCTTACTTGTGGCTCGTTGGTTGGTCGAAAAGGGCGCGAGGCATTTAGTGTTGATTGGACGTAGTGGAGTTAAGGAAACTGCTAAAGACCAGTTGCAGGAGTTAGAACAAGCTGGCGCTCAGGTAATGGTGGCGCAAGCAGATATATCTAATTGGGAATCACTAAGTAAGGTTTGGTCTGAAGTTGAACAAAAGATGCCACCGTTGAAAGGGGTTATTAACAGTGCTGGCGTTGTAGATGATACTCTAATTGAGTCCCACAATTGGCCAAGGTTTGTAAAAGTTATGGCTCCTAAAGTCCAAGGAACTTGGAATCTTCATCTCCTTAGTCAAAATCAGTCTTTAGACTTTTTTCTGCTATTTTCATCTATGGCTTATCTTTTGAGTACAGAAGGTGCGGCTAATTATGCTGCTGCTAATGCCTTTCAGCATACCTTTGCTTACTATCGAAAATCCCTAGATTTGCCAGCAATAACCATTAACTGGGGGGCTATTTTAGGAATAGGTTTAGAACCTCAGTTAAAAGCAACTGAGAAGTTTCAAAACCAAGGAAGAGGAATTGAGCCTATTCTACCTGAGAAAGCAGTAGAAGCTTTAGAACTATTGTTGGGCACTAATGCTATTGGTGTGGGAGTAGTTCCTATAAACTGGTCTCAGTTTCTAGAAAAACTTCCTGGAGGGGTGAGTCCACCATTATTTTTTGAGGATTTAACTGTAAGTCAAACAGAAAAATCAGTTAAGACGTACCAGTTTTTAGAAAAAATTAAGACTGTATCGACAACTGAGAGAGAAAGTATGTTACTGGCTTACCTCCAAAGTGAAATTTCTGAGGTATTGAGGATAAAAGATTCTCAAATAAATATACAACGGCCTCTCAACACAATGGGGGTTGACTCCTTGATGGCATTAGAATTGCGAGGTCGGATTCAAACTAAGTTGGAAGTCAATATTCAAGTTTCCCAATTTATAGAAGGGGTAAGTATTACTGAGTTAGCCATTAAGGTCAACGAGCAACTAAAACAGATTGACACAAATCAAGAAAGCAAGTTGGAAAATGATGGACAACTTCGTTCAACAGATATAGATAATAATGATTGGATTGAGGGGGAATTATGAATATAGTTGAGTTTTTACAAAATTTAAAAATTAAAGGCTGGCAGTTGTGGAGTAATGGAGAAAAAATAGGTTATCGTGCTCCTAACGAAGGGTCAACTAAGTTAGTGCTATCTCAAATCAAACAGCACAAGACTGAAATATTACAGTTGCTAAAGACTCAGCCCGATATTCTGGAAGTATATCCCCTATCCTATAGTCAGCAGGCTATGTGGTTTTTGTGGCAATTAGCACCAGAGAGCTGTGTTTATAATATATCTTTTACTCTTCGGATTGCCTCCCTGGTTAATGTGAGGGATTGGCGTCAAGCTTTCCAAGGTTTAAAGGAACGTCATCCTATGTTGTCTAGCACTTTTCCCAAGCTTGGTCAAAAACCAATTCAACAAGTACATAAACATCAGGAATTAGACTTCTTACAAGTTGATGCTGCCACCTGGAGTAAAGATGAATTAGACAGAAGATTGGTTGAAGCTCATCAGCATCCCTTTGACATAGAAAGATCGCCAGTGATACGGATTAGGTGGTTTACCTGCTCTGACCAAGAGCATATTTTATTACTAACCATACATCACATTGCTGCTGATGGTTGGTCTCTAGACCTAATTTTTAAAGAATTGCCAGTACTATATCAAGCCCAAAAAGCTAGTGTTGAGTTACCTCTTCTGCCTCTAAAGCACTTCTACCAAGATTATGTTGAGTGGCAAAAAGGTATGTTAGAGGGGCCGGAAGGAGAACGCCTCTGGAACTACTGGCGACAACAACTGGCAGGAGATTTGCCTGTATTGAATTTGCCGACTGACCGACTACGACCAACTATACAGACTTATAAAGGTGCTGCTAATCATTTCAAATTGTCCGAAAAGCTGAGTGAGCAACTCAATGAAATAACTCAAGAGGAAGGTACAACACTCTACACGATTCTTTTAGCTGCCTTTCAACTCCTCTTGTATCGTTACACATATCAAGAAGATATCTTGGTTGGTTCTCCTACTTCTGGCAGAAGTTGTCCTGAGTTTGCTTCTATCGTAGGCTACTTTGTCGAACCAGTTGTCATGCGGGCTAAGTTGTCAGGTAATTTAAGTTTTAGGGAGTTTCTTGCCCAAGTACGCACAACAGTATTAGAAGCACTGGACTATCAAGGTTATCCATTTGCACTGCTAGTAGATAAGTTATTACCAGCAAGGGATTCAAGTCGTTCTCCAATTTTTCAAGTTGGTTTTATCTTGCAAAAAATGGAAGAATGGCAAAAACTGCTATCGAATGAATGGAATGACTCATCCGATTGGCATGGACTCAAGGTAGAGCCTTATGAAAGACCGATTAAGGAAAGTCAATTCGATCTATCATTAGAAATGGTACCTATTGGCTCATGTCTAGGTGGATTTTTTAAGTACAACACAGATTTATTTGACAGAGAAACCATTGCTGGGATGATAGAACATTTTCAAACCCTACTAAAAGCCATAGTAGCAGATCCCCAACAAAAAATATCACAACTCCCCATAATAACAGAAACAGAGCAACAAAGACTCCTGCAGGAATGGCAAAAAAACAAAACAGATTATCCGAAAGACAAATGTATCCATCAGTTATTTGAAGAACAAAGCGATCGAAACCAAGATGCAATAGCAGTAGTATTTGAAGAACAAAAGCTGACCTACTCCCAACTAAATAGAAAAGCTAATCAATTAGCTCATTACTTGCAACAATTAGGAGTTGTTGCAGAAACACCTGTGGGTATCTGTGTCGAACCTTCAGTAGAGATGGTATTAGGTTTATTAGCAATACTAAAAGCAGGAGGGGCTTATGTAGCAATAGAGCCAACAAACCCTTCACAAGATTGGTTCTCAATAGGAGTAATATTAACCCAAAACCACCTAAAATCAGAAATCCCCGACTCCAATGCTCAAATTTTGTGTATAGACACGGACTGGGAATTAATAGCCCAAGGCAACACAGATAACCCAAAAACAGCAATAGCAGCTAGTAATCTAGCCTACATCCTGAATCAAACCTTGGTAGAACATCAGGCGGTAGTTCAACGTTTACAATGGGTAAAAGAAATATTAAATGTAACCAAGCAAGAGGTGATACTGCACAAAGCCTCTGTGAGTGAAGATGTA
>NZ_JAAHIG010000091.1:0-27564 GCF_010692305.1 Moorena sp. SIO4G3
TACCCATCACCCATTACCCATTACCCATTACCCATTACCGATTACCCATTACCCATTACCGATTACCCATTACCGATTACCCATTACCCATTACCCATTACCCATTACCGATTACCCATTACCCATTACCGATTACCCATTACCGATTACCCATTACCCATTACCCATTACCCATTACCCATTATCCGATAATCCTATGTTACCTCCTTAAACAGAAATGAGATTAGTTAGGGCATTAATTTTTTCAACCAGAGTAGGTTTACGCACAAGACCTTCAAACCTTTCAACTACTTTACCTTGGTTGAAAAACAATAGGGAAGGAATTGCTTCAATGTGATAGTTGCTGGCTAGTTGTTCGTAGTCATCAACATTTAATTTGCCTACTTTGACAACTCCATCAAATTCTGTAGCTAATTCAGAGACGATTGGATTCATTACCCGGCAAGGACCACACCATGGTGCCCAAAAATCTACTATGACTGGAATGGAGCTGTTGAGGACTTCGGTTTCAAAGTTATCGTAAGTTAGGGTTATATATTTGGCTGTTTCTGACATAGTTCAATTTCTCCTAAACTAGGAATGACTGTTGACTGTTGACTGAAATATTGATGAATTCAGCATTATTAATTTGCTGGATGAAGAGGGTGTATCCCATATTTGCTGTTTGACGCGGTGGTGCGTTACGGGCAGCAACCTAACAAGGCGCGAAGAGGTGGAAAATGAGTGCTAGCCCGCCCCTAACGCACCCTACACAACAAGGTGCTGGTAGTGTCGTAAGCATTCAGCCGTCAGCTAATGCTTACGATTTTGATTGAGCTACTTATACGGCTACAGCCAGGGTTTGTAATGCGCTGACAATCTCTTCTGGGTCAAGTCGCTTGGTGTAATCTAGGTCAACGAAGGCATGGGTGATGATTCCATGGGGATTAATTACATAGCTGGCGGCTATGGGTAATTCAAAGGTTTCATCGCCGTTGTGGGCAGGTAAATCAATGCCAAAGCTTTGGTAAACTGGTCGGAGTTCTTCTGGTACGGTGAAGACTAGACCAAACTCTTTGGCAATCTTATTCCCAACATCGCTGAGTACTTCAAAGGTTAGGTGGTTTTTTTCTGTAGTGGACAGGGAATTATCTGGAGTTTGAGGGGAAATAGCAACTAGGGTTGCACCTAATTTCTGAATTTCTGGTAAGAATTGCTGCAATGCTCGTAATTCTAGGTTGCAGTAAGGACACCACTGACCCCGGTAGAAGGAAATGACTACGGCTCCGGTGGCTAGTAGGTCTTGCAATTCTACCAGTTTACCGACGGCATTAGGCAGGGTAAAGTTAGGGGCTTTGTCGCCAACATTGAGGCTATTGTCTACAATGCCAGAATTAGCGAGGTCTTCCCCTGCTTTTGCCATGATGGCTTTGGCTTCTTCTGGTAGCTTAGCGCGGAGCTGGGTATTTAGGTTAATCAAGTCTTGGCTTAAGGTCATGATCTCCTCCTGGTTAGATTATATTTGAACAATCGTTCCAATTAAGAGTAAAAAAATTTACTCTGTCAATTTACTCTGTCAATTTACTCTCTGAATTTACTGTCTCAATCGAGAACGGAAAGTATGACCTTGACAATAGCTCTTAGGGTTTCTGGGTCTGGGTTGACTTTGGAGATAACCCGCAACCCTTGTATACTACTGGTGAAATATTGGGCTAATGCCTGAAGGTCATGGTTGGTTGTGATTTCCCCTTGCTCCCTTGCTGTGGATAAGGCTTTTTTAAAAGCGTTTTCCACTGAGCGCAGATTAGCAGCAATCCGGGATAAGGTCTGTGGATCGTGGGGACACAGTTCAACAGCGGTGTTGGTGAGCAAGCAGCCTCGATGGTCTTTATCGTCTACAGCCCCTTCGATGAGGTTGTAGAAAAAGTCGATAATGGCTTGCTTTGAGGCGGTGGGGGCTTGTAGGGATGCGATCGCATTTTTAACACAAGTATCATTGTAATGAGCGATCGCAGCCAAGAATAGGGAACGTTTGTCACCAAAGGTGTCGTATAGACTGCCTCGGTTAATCCCCATGCTTTTGACCAAGTCCTGCATTGAGGTCCCTTCATAGCCATAAAGCCAAAAGGTTTCCATGGCTTTTTCTAGAACATCTTCTGGGTCAAAGGTTTTGTGCCTTGCCATCACCGTTGCTTAACTCGTATGTTTACTATAACAATTCTGGAACGATTGGTCAAGTAATCCAGTTGCTTCCCTGACACTGCTGGGATTTTCAGTAACCATAGGTATGTCATAAATAAATGTAATAATTTGGATGTCAGTGCAGGAGTGGACTATTGAATAACCCAGGTCTCCCGGGCGAACCAGCAAACCTTTCTGAGGTAACAGAGGTAGTAGTAGATGATATTCCCGAGGCAGTAAGGGATAGACAGGATATTAAACCCCGGTCTCGTTGGCAGGTCACCTTACTAATTATTGGACTATTAGCAATAGGAGGAATCGCCTTTAGCCTGATTCCAATGGAACCAACTCCTGAAGCTCAGTCGAAGTCTGGTGAAGCAACATCGACTCAAAGTCAGACAGAAGCTAGTTCACAGAGTCCCCAAGGGAGTCTAAACACTAGGGGGAATGATGGTGATAACATTCTGGGACACTTAGCCTACTCTGAAGTGCTAAGCTCACAACTGCAACCAATTACCCGTGATGGCCGGATTAAACTGGAGGCTGCAGCAGCTCGGAAATACAAAGCAATGGCTGCAGCAGCCAGGAGACAGGGGGTAATCCTAGTGCCAATTTCCGGCTTCCGTTCGGTGGAGCAGCAAAAGTACCTGTTTTTTCAAGTCAAGGAACAGCGAGGACAGGTGGCTAGTAAACGGGCTGAAGTAAGTGCTCCCCCTGGCTACAGTGAGCATCACACTGGTTATGCGATTGATATTGGGGATGCCATGGCACCAGCTACCAACGTGAATCCTGAGTTTGAGAATACGGCAGCCTTTAAGTGGTTGGAAAAGAATGCGGCTTTCTACAGCTTTGAGTTGTCTTTTCCTAAAGACAATCCCCAAGGAATTAGTTATGAGCCTTGGCACTGGAGATTTGTGGGAGATACCAAGAGCTTGGAAACGTTCTACAAAGGTAAGAAACCTACTCCTGCTCCTTCTCCTCCATCGCAAACACCAAAGTTTGAGGACGAAGTATGAAGGTTGTCTGCCAGAATGTAGAATTAAGAATTAAGAATTAAGAATGTAGAATTAAGAATTAAGAATTAAGAATTAAGAATTAAGAATTCTACATTCTTAATTCCAAAAAGTTGTTCGCCTTTGGCGTTCGTTGTAGGCTAGGTTAGCTGGTTGAATGGGATCGGGTGGCATTTTTACCAAGGTTTAAATATGAAGGATGAAAGGCTTGGATACTTGTATCCACAGTAAAAAATTCAATTAATAATTAAAAAAGTCTCTCATCATGTTTATATAAAGATGAGAGAAAAAAAATGTTCATAAATAGATAGTAGGTAATATTCCTAATATTTATCGCTTTCCTGTTCCCTACTCCCTATGCCCTGTTCCCAGATCCGCTGTTCCCAGATCCGCTGTTCCCTGTTCCCTATTCCCTACTATTTACAATTGTTCAAACAAACATGATATAACTAACAATGAACGAACAAGTAACCAAGGACAAATGCAACAAATTGCGCTGAATTTAATTGCTATTGGTGTTTTTGGCATGACCCTTTCGGTTTTGCTAGGACCACTGTTGAATATTTCTCCGGCAATCCCTGCGGTAACTACTTTTGGTGTCTTGAGTCTTGTTACCCTAGATGGCTTCAGTTTCAAAGGGAAAGGGTTAACGCTGCTGTTAGATGTATTGGCGAGTACGAATCCTGAACATCGTGGACGAATAATTCGCCATGAAGCGGGTCATTTTCTGGTGGCTTACTTACTTGGTATTCCAATAACTGGTTACACCTTAAGTGCTTGGGAAGCTTTGAAGCAGGGACAACTGGGTAATGGTGGTGTGACCTTTGATACTGAAGCACTATCGGCTAAGGCTTCTAATCTTCGGGAAATGCGATTAACCTTAGATCGATTTTGCACGGTTTGGATGGCAGGCATTGCTGCGGAAACTATAGTCTATGAGAATGTTGAGGGCGGAGCAGAAGACTGCGAAAAACTCCGAGATGCTTTGGAAGGGTTAGGTTTTTCTGCTAGTGAGTACTCAGTGAAAGCACGATGGGCTGAGCGTCAGGCGACTAGTATGATTAGTGAACACTGGGAATCTTATGAAGCACTGGTGGCTGCTATGGAAAAACGGGCATCTGTGCCAGAGTGCTGTGAGGTAATTCAATAACTATAGCGCTTTAGTTAGGGAGTAGGGAGTAGGGAGTAGGGAATCGGGAATCGGGAGTCGGGAATCGGGAGTTGGGAAAGAGAAGGAGGTGTGGTAGGTGATCGGAGGTGTGGAGAGAGGGAATTATGATTATAGTTATTAAGGTTTTTCAAAGATACTTAGCACAACGGGTCCGAGGAGATGGTGATGTCCTAAGCATGACAAACCGGCTACCTGGCCAAATTCTTCCCGTTGCTGTCGGCTATAGAAACGAATGCGGTTAGGAGAAATTGGTAAAGACTTTTTTCGCTTTCTAACAGTATAGTCTACTAGGTAATAATGTCCTTTGGCTTCCAGTACCCGGCTAACTTCTGAGAACACTTGTTGAGGATTGAGGTAGTTTGACACTCTCCGCCCTAGAAGGACGGGGATTCTTTGCTCAACGACCCGTCTTGCTCAACCAGACCGGAGTCAGGAAGAGTAGAGGACAGATCTCCCAAAGCGTTCAGATCATGGATCCTAGTTCCGGTGTGCCCCACCGTACTTAAAGCTCTCTTAAGAATGTTGATGGCTGCATTGTGGTCTCTGTCTAATTGACAACCACATTTGCAGGTATGAGTTCGAGTTGACAAAGATTTTGTGACAACTTCACCACACTGGGAACAATTCTGGCTGGTATAAGCAGGATTAACTGCAACCGTTATCCGACCAAACTTAGTACCAAAATGTTCCAACCATTTTCTGAATTGATACCAACCTGCATCATTAATAGACTTGGCGAGACAGTGATTTTTCACCAAATTCCTAACTCTTAGATCTTCGTAGGCGACCAGGTCGTTAGACCAGATTACGCAACGTGCCAGTCTTTTGGCATGTTCTTCACGTTGTCTACTTATTCTAAGATGCTGCCTACCTAGTCTATCAATGGCTTTCTTTCGGTTAGCAGAGCCTTTCTTTCTTCGGGATACTCGGCGTTGATAAAACTTTAAGCGCTTTTCACCTGTTCGGTAAAATCGTGGGTTAGGTTCAGTTTTTCCCACGGAATCAGTGTAGAAATCCTTTAGTCCAACATCTAAACCGAGGGCTGTTCCGGTTGGCTCCAGCTCTTGCGTTATGTCAACTGAAACACAAAACTGAACATAATACCCATCAGCCCGCCGGACTATGCGAACCCGCTTAATTTGCTTCTTATCAAATCTCCACAAGTCCCAAGTACCCTTGAGCTTGAGTTTCCCTACCCCTTTCTTGTCACTGAAGGTTATTGACTTTTTGTCAGGGGACAACTTCCAACCGGACTGTTTGTACTCAACTGAGCGGCAATGCTTTTGAAACTTAGGAAAACCCTTTTTTCCAGGTACTTTTTTCTTGCAGTTGTCGTAGAAACGGGCGATGGATGACCAGGCTCTCTCAGCACTGGACTGACGAGCTGTGGAGTTCAAATCATTGGCAAAGGGGAACTGTTTGGCTAAGACCTTGCAGTATTTACTGAGGTCATACTTTCCAATCCCCTTGTTATCAATCCAGAGCCTGATACAGCTGTTACGGATGAATTTTCCCGTCCGAATAGCTTCATCAATGGCTGAGTATTGGTGTTTTTTGCCGTAGGCTTTGAACTCTAGGACAATCATCTGGTATCGACCTATCCCGATATTGTTTTATAATACCACGCCTAGCGACAAATTTTGGAAGTTTCTAGAATATTTTCCTCACGGCGGCTCAAGCCGCTGCGTTCACGAAGTGTCGCCTACGGCGAGCCTTCATCCTCGGTCTAAAGACACGGGGCTTTCGGCTTTGGGGGATTTTTGTAAAAAGCTGATGGTATTAAATACTGCTTCAAATTCCCTGTCAGCAAAGGGGAGAAATTCAGCATTGCCTTTTCTATAGATTATTCGCTGCCGATGCTGATTTTGCTGTCGGGCTTGAGCGAGCATTTTAGTCGATAAATCTACCCCAGTGCCTCGAAGATTGGGAAACTCTTGAGCAAGGCGATTAAGTAAACGACCTGTGCCACAGCCAAGGTCTAATACATTGGGCTGATCTGTGAGTTCTATATACTCTAACAGCCGTTTATGGAGTGCCTGATAAAATACTGTGGTGAACAGGATGTCGTAGTTTGGTGCCCACAGATCAAAAAACTTTTCTTTTGTGCTAAAAAAATTACTAGTCATTATCAAGGTTGAAGGGTTGAAGGTTGAAGGGTTGAAGGTTGAAGGGTTGAAGTTTGAAGGGTTAAAGGATGAAGGGTAAGAATTTAGGTGGGGAGGGTTGATAAAATCGGTAAATTCGGTAGTATGACGGCATGAGCCGAACACCGAAACCCCACAAACTAGCTCCCAAAGAACTCAAGCAACTGACAAGGGAGCAGTTGCTCGGAATTATACTAGAGTAGCAAAAATAGAAGAGGAATATCTACGGATACTTTCACTAATCCGAAAAAATCTTAATTTAATGTTAACTCAAGACTAATCACGCTTCTTTCATGAAACGATTCAGTCATGGATCTAGTAGCATCTACTGTGCCGGTTCAAACACCCTATATATTTGGGAGCGCAGTAGTGCCATAATGATTCCCTGTTAACTTGAAAATTCTGGAATAAAAATGCTGAAAAAGCTAACC
The DNA here is from genome assembly GCF_010692305.1 of Moorena sp. SIO4G3. Lineage (NCBI taxonomy): Bacteria > Bacillati > Cyanobacteriota > Cyanophyceae > Coleofasciculales > Coleofasciculaceae > Moorena > Moorena sp. SIO4G3. Next base: position 6,920 of record NZ_JAAHIG010000091.1, read on the forward strand.
TTTGTATTGGTAGCGATACTTTGTGTATTCTGCACATCTGTTTCTGCTGCCCATGCCGACGACACCCACGACACCATAAAATATGGTAATCGATATCATATTGAAAATCTATACCAGTGGACAAATGGAGGTTATTTGGATACAAAAAAATATTGTGAATTTGGCCTATGTGTATCTACTTCTACGAGTTCGAACCGCGATCAAGGTAGTGGCACATGGATAATAACATCTGCAAATGGGAAAGCCAATGGTACTGATGTTGTGAGCGGAGATGTCGTTTATCTCTATAATGGATACAAAAATAATACTGGAGGATATCTATATGATAACGAGGGGAGCAAATTGTTGAATCCAGCGGTCTCTACCCTTTATAGTAGCCAAGAATACCTGATAGACGATTATCAGGAGACAATTAAATGGAAGTTAACCAATGGTGGTGGCGGACCCATTAAAGAATTTGATTCATTACACATTGAAAGTACTCAACGCGGGTTGTATTTGGATACCAACGGTTATGGTTGTGACGGCAATCACCTATGCGTACTCTTCACCGACGAATATGATCGGGATCAAGAATCTACTATTTGGCGATTCATTAGTGAATAGCTTTAGTTAAGTAGTTATAGCGTTTGTATCTAGGTTGTAAACACACTTCTTGCTGAAAAAGGCAAGAGGGGCAAGAAATCCGGAGTTTTATTGGACAATAAAAAAGACCTCCTAGGTTTACATCTCAAATACAAACGCTATAGGTAGGGTGCGTTCGTAACGCACCCAAACAGAAATTATTTGTGACCCTGATTAGGCTACTATAGCCCTAACCCTAAAGTTATTTTCATTGATATCATCAGCTTGAACGACTTGGGATAATATACATAGTTATTGGTGCAACAGCTTAGCAAATTTAATAATTAATCAAAACATTAGTCTTGATTAAGTTGAAAATTTACCCCCTCGTAAATATCTGGAAAAGAAACGCTTAACTCTAAGGAATTTAGAGAAATAACGGAATTTTCTGATTCATACTCAGTGAACTGCCATTGATTGGTAGCAGTTTTATTATATTGCAGTAGACGATACTCACTTTGTTCGATTAGAATATATTCTTTGAACTCTGAGATGGAACGATAGTATAAAAACTTATCACCTTGGTCATAGTTTTTAGTAGAGTTTGATAAAACTTCGACAATTAACATTGGGTTCATTACTGTATTTGTCCCCTTACCTGTGTAAACCGGTTCGCCCTGAATCACCATAACATCTGGATAGGTATACTGACGGTAACGAGGTATCCACAAACGCACATCACCAATATAAATTTTGTACTGTTTTCCCTTTAAACCGAGTTTGAAAAGGGTAGCAATATTAAGGGCAATTTGATTATGATTGGTAGTGCCACCAGTCATTGGTATAATTTCTCCATCCCGATATTCACTCTTGTATTCTGCTGTTTCTTCTAGTTTTAAATAATCTTCTGTAGAATAATAGTTTTGTTGAGCTTTTAGTTGCATCGACATTTAAAATTTTCCTTTGTTATTCTGTTTACCGTAAGTATAATTTATAATTATTATTTATTAATCATCCGATTGCCTTTTGCCTTTTGCCTTTTGCCTTTTGCCTTTTGCCTTTTGCCGATTGCCGATTGCCTTTTGCCTTTTGCCTTTTGCCGATTGCCTTTTGCCTTTTGCCTTTTGCCTTTTGCCTTTTGCCGATTGCCTTTTGCCTTTTGCCTTTTGCCGATTGCCTATTGCCTTTTGCCTTTTGCCTTTTGCCTTTTGCCGATTGCCTTTTGCCGATTGCCTTTTGCCTTTTGCCTTTTGCCTTTTGCCTTTTGCCTTTTGCCTTTTGCCTTTTGCCTTTTGCCGATTGCCGATTGCCGATTGCCTTTTGCCGATTGCCTATTGCCTGTTGCCCCCTAGCTACCTAGCGCCAAATCTTGATGGTGTTGTCGAAACTACCACTGGCAAGAGTTCTATTATTCGGACCAAAAGCAAGAGCATGAATGGTGTCTGAATGACCGTTGAGTGTGCCAATTTCTTGAGTTGCATCAACATCCCATAGCTTTATAGTAGTATCTGCACTACCACTAGCGAGGATTTTTCCACGACGGTCAAATGCGATCGCATAAACCCAACCATTATGTCCGTTGAGGGTGGTAATTTCCTGGGCAGTGCTAATATCCCAAAGCTTGATAGTACCGTCAGCACTAGCACTGGCTAGGGTCTGTCCATTGGGAGTGAACGCGATCGCAAGCACCTGGTCTGAATGCCCTTCAAAGGTGTGAATTTCCTGACCACTTAAGGCATCCCACAGCTTTATGGTAGCGTCAGCACTACCACTAGCAAGGATTTTTCCATCTGGCCTAAAGGTTACTGAATGAATCAATGATGAATGTCCGGTCAGAGTAGTGAGCTGCGTAAGGCTACGAACATCCCAAAGCTTAATGGTGCCATCACTACTGCCACTGGCAAGGTGGTATCCTTGGGGGTGAAAGGCAATGGAATTAACCTCACCGGAATGCCCTGTGAAGGTGAACATCTCTTTACCAGTACGGACATTCCAGAGTTTGATGGTGTGGTCAGCGCTACCACTGGCAAGACTCCTGCCTTTAGGACTAAATGCTACAGCACGTACTTCAGCGGAATGCTTAGAAAACCAACCTCCAAAGGTCAGGATTTCCCAAGCTGTGTTCAACTCCCACAATTTGATAGTTTTGTCCCTACACCCACTGGCTAGGGTACGTCCATCAGGGCTAAAGGCCACAGAATAAATTTCATCGGAATGACCTTTGAGAGTGGTTGCTGCAAAAACGATAATCCTGGGATTACCTCTTGGTGGCCTAGAGTTAGGTTTTAGATTAGTTTTACCAGTGGATTTGGGAGTTAGTTGATTACGGCGCAATGGCCCCCAGGTCAGACCAGCTTCGGTTTCTTGGGTGATTCCTAAATCGTCCATCACTGCGATCGCGGATTGATACCTGAGCTTGATGGAACTCTGAATCATTTTGTCTAGAATCCGACTCAATTGTCTACTGACGGGATTATTGACCAAAAAATCCCGCCAGACAAAGCCATTTTCCATCGGATCGTATAAATTAAATGGCTGAGTTTGGGTCAATAAATGAATGCAGGTGACCCCTAAACTATAGATATCACTGGCAAATACTGCTTTACCAAAGATTTGTTCGGGAGCCGCATAACCAGCACTACCAATAGTTGTGCCAGTTTTGGCTAAGGTAGTGGCTGTGGCATACTTGGCTGCACCAAAATCTACCAATACCAGCTCTGGGGGAGTGATAACTCCAAAGCCAGCACTGGGGCGGAGGATACGACGACGAATGATATTCTCTGGCTTGATATCCCGATGAATTACCTTACCTTGGTGGATAAAGTCGAGCACTGGTAACAACTGACTCAGGAGTCTACGAATCTGACCTTCTCGGAATGGTTCAGTTGCTGCCAACTCTTGAGCTAAGTTTTGCCCATGGATAAATTCCTGAACTATGTACCAGTGATGATCTTGTTCAAAATGGGCGAAGAGTTCAGGAATCTGGGGGTGTTTGCCCAACTGTTCTAAGCGCAACGCTTCCTGGTGAAATAATTGAGCAGCTCTGGTAAGATGATTGTTAACTTGATGGTTAGCTTGATTGTTAGCTTCATGATTACCTTGGGGGTAAAATTGCTTAATCACACAGTAGGATTTAGAGGCTTTTCCCTCGTCGATGGCCAAAAGGGTTCTGCCAAAGCCTCCTGCTGCAATCAGCTTAAGAGCGCGGTATTGCTGTCCTAACAAGAGTTTAGTGCCGCAAGTTTGGCAAAACTTGTTGCCATCAGGATTGTAAGGCTTAGGGCAGTTGGGATTGAGACAGTAGCTCACAGAAACAACTGGTTAGATTATTTCTATTGTTTCATAACCCAGAAATGGGCTTAAAATTCCGTAAGCGCAACGCATTAGTTACCACAGATACTGAACTAAATGCCATCGCTGCACCAGCAATAATGGGATTGAGTAACCAGCCAAACATCGGGAATAACACACCAGCCGCAATCGGAATTCCTAGTACATTGTAGATAAAAGCAAAAAATAGGTTAGTGCGAATAGTGCGGAAGGTAGCACGACTTAGTTGAATGGCTGTAATGATACCTTGTAAATCTCCCGAGATTAGGGTAAGGTCAGAGGCAGCGATCGCAACATCAGTACCTGTACCAATGGCAATCCCCACGTCTGCTTGAGCCAGAGCTGGGGCATCATTAATCCCATCCCCTACCATTGCTACAGTTTTGCCTTCTTTTTGGAGAGTAGAGATCATGCTAGCTTTTTGATCTGGTCGGACTTGAGCAAATACCCGATGGATGCCAACCTCGTATGCGATCGCATCAGCAGTTTGTTGATTATCTCCCGTTAGCATTACTACCTCTAATCCCAACCGCTTCAAGGCTTTAACCACCTCAGCTGAAGCGGGTTTGAGGGCATCCGCAATGCCCAAAATGCCTTCAACTTTACCATCAACTGCGATCCAAACTACCGTCTTACGGCTCGCCTCCCAATCCCCCTGATAGTCTGCTAAAGACCGATTCGGTTGCACTGTCACATTTGTTTCAATCCCTAATTCTTCCATCCATCGTTTTGTCCCAATCTGTACTAATCTCTTACCCTTGAGTCCATCATCTGTCAGTTCGGAAGAGAATAGGGGATGATCGTGATCAACAATTGCCTGTACCCCACTGCCAGCAACAGCAGTAAAATTCTCTGGTGTTGGTAACTGCAATTTTATTCCCTGAGATTGGGCATAGCGCACCACTGCTTCAGCTAAGGGATGTTCCGAATGACTCTCTACCACTGCCGCTAGTTGCAGCAAGTTGATTTCATTGCTGCCGGTAAAGCTGCCCAGTTCTGACGAGGAGTCATAGATGCCTCCAACTGTAATAAAATCGGTGACCGTAGGTTTCCCTTCCGTTAGGGTTCCGGTTTTATCTAGCACGATAGTTTGCAGTTGATGAATCAATTCCAGACTCTCGGCATTTTTAATTAAAATCCCGTTTTCTGCGCCTTTACCGGTTCCTACCATCACTGCGGTTGGAGTAGCTAGACCTAAAGCACAGGGACAAGCAATCACTAACACTGCCACCATATTAATCATGGCTAGGGTAGGATTTCCCGTGGTCATCCACCAAACCCCAAAAGTGACCATTGCGATCGCAATCACTACGGGCACAAACCACCCTGTCACCTGATCCGCTAAGGTTTCAATCGGTGCTTTAGACCCTTGAGCCTGGTGTACTAACTTAACAATCTGTGCCAGTACGGTATCTTTCCCGACCCGAGTCGCCTGGAACTGGAAGCTACCGGTTTTATTAATCGTTGCTCCAATCACTTCATCCCCCGGCTGTTTCTTGACCGCAACACTTTCTCCTGTGACCATGGCTTCATCTACAGTAGAAGCCCCTTCCATAACTATGCCGTCTACCGGAATAGTTTCTCCTGGACGCACTAATACCACATCCCCAACTTGCACCTGAGCCAAGGGAATATCCTGGGCTTGACCATGGCGAATCACACGAGCGGTTTTAGCTTGTAATCCGATCAACTTACGAATTGCTTGAGATGTCTGTCCTTTAGCCCGGTGTTCCAGCAATCGCCCTAGCAAAATCAGGGTAATCACTACAGCAGTGGTTTCATAGTACACAGGGAGAGTTACCCCTTGGGGTAGGAAAGATTTCAAAACAACCGGGGGTAACACAGTGGGAAAAAGAGAATAGACATAGGCAGCACTAGTCCCAAGGGTGACTAGAGTATTCATATCTGCTGTTTTGTGTTTCCAGGCTTTCCATGCTCCAGTCAAAAAAGACTGTCCACACCAAAACAGAACCGGTGTGGTTAATACCAGCTGTAGCCAAGGGTGATGTAACCAAGATGGAATCCAGGGGATAGATAATCCTGTCATCATCGGTAGTGAACCAATCACTAAGACAGTACTAAGCACCGCACCGACAATGAATTTTCGTTTCAGGTCAAGGGTTTCGGCTTGACGTTGCCATTCGTGATCATCAGGCTCATTACTGATATCCTCGATCAGGAAAGCTTGGTAGCCAGCATCACTCACTACCTGTTGAATCAGTTTGGTTAGTTGCTGGTTAGTTTTTTTGGAGTTAGTTTCCTCGGTATCGTAGGTAATACTAGCTTCTTCTGTACCAAAATTGACCCTGCACTCTACCACACCTGGAACCCTTTGAATTAGGGTTTCAATGCGTCTGGCGCAACCAGCGCAGCTCATTCCTTGTAAACGAAAGCTTTGTTGTTTCATGATTTATCCTCACCCTATGGTTAAAGGATAAACTCTCTAGTCGAGTGGAGAGTCAAGGGTATTAGTGTTAGTGGGTCAGCTCTCAGTGGTCAGCTCTCAGTTGTAAGCATTCAGCTATCAGCTCTCAGTTGTAAGCATTCAGCTATCAGCTCTCAGTTGTAAGCTCTCAGTTATTAGCGATTAGGTCTCAGCTTTTGAAGAAAACAAGTAAGCATTGGTTTAATAGTCACGAAAGTCACAGGCTATAAGCCTGTGCCACAAAGCTGAACGCGCACGCATGAGCCTTTAGGTGGCGGCTGACGGCTGATAACTGATAACTGATAGCTGATAGCTGATAGCTGATAGCTGATAGCTGATAGCTTACATTTACTTTGTCTTATTTCCCCCAATCAGTTCACGAGCACGCAGTTTTACCAGAACTTTGATTCGCCGCTTGAATTCTTCAAAATCCTCTGCACTCATGTCTGTTTTCTGCCATGGTTCCCGTTGCATCAATCTTTTAAACCACTGATCCATGTTAGGATAATCAGTAAGATTAATCTCTAACTTCGGCAATAATGATATTGCTGCTCCAGCAACGATATCTCCTAAGGTTAACTGGTCCGAAGCAAAGTAAGGGCTGTTTCCTAATAACTCGGAGAAAAATTTGAGTACTGTATCTAGCTTCTGCTTGGCTCGTGTAAATTGTGGTGAATCTTCCTTTTGACAGATGAGTTGAACTACTGGGGAAAATAGCTCATTAGCAGTCAACAATTGTACCATGCGTACCTTGGCTAATGCCTCTGGTGAAGTTGGCAGCAGCGCAGGTGTGGGGTATTTGGCTTCCAAGTAGTCCATAATTGCCAAAGATTCTACTAACCGCAAACCGTCATCTTCCAGAACGGGAATGTGATGAAAGGGGTTAATTTCTAAAAACTCTGGTTGAAATTGATCGCCATCTAATTTAACTAATACTGTTTCAAAGGTAAGGTTTTTTTCTAGTAACGTGAGCCAGACACGACGAACATTGGGCGAGAGGGTATTGTAGTAGAATTTTAGCATCGATTATTTATCCTGAAGTTTACCTTTGAAGTTTAGCTTAAGTTGATCGAAAAAAAGGGTTGCAGTTGCTTCGTACAAGGTAAAGTGAGTTGTGAACATTGTTTGATAGTATTTAAGCTCAAACAAATAGCTAGTGCAAAGGTAAGGTATAGAAACTAAGAGACTCACTACACTCTTAGTTTCTTCGCCTATCCTACAAAGCGTTATAGATATAGACCTTGGTCAGGGAAACTTCCGTAACTCCTATTAGTTTTGCTTGTCCTCCACTAGCTTATTTACTTAAGAGCCTACTCTACGGCTAAACTTAACCTTAAGTCCATCCCGGGGATGGGGAGTTGGAATCACCACCATTTCTAAATCTTGATCTGGCACTAATTTCCAGTCATAATCCCGGAGCAATTGAGCCGCGAAAATCTTCATTTCTAATTTGGCAAACTCCCTGCCTAAACATTCCCGTAAACCACCTCCAAAGGGGATATATCCAAAGGTTTTTTGTTTATCTTCTGTCCTATCTGGACTAAACCGATCTGGGTCAAAGCGTTGATGATCTTGATAAATTTCCTGATTTTTGTGGGTTTCGGTAATTTGGCACAGTACAGTCCAACCTTGAGGAATCAAGTAACCGTTAAATTCAAAAGACTGAATAACCTTCCGAAACAGACCACTAACCGGAGGAAGTATGCGCAGCACTTCTTTGAGCACTTGCTCTAGATAGGTCATCTGCTTGAGATGTTCCATGGTTAGGGGTTCTGAACCAGAAAACTGCTGTTGTTCAGCACGGAGATGGGCAACAACATCTGGATGCTGCGCTGTCAACAGACAAAAGGATGCGATCGCAGAGGTTAAGGTTTCGTGACCTGCCCACAACAACAGAAGCACTTGGTCTTTGATTTCATCCAAACTCAAGGAATTCCCCTGGTCATCCTCGGCTTGTAACAATAATCCTAAGGCGTCCTCTCCGGGATTTTTCTGTTGCTGTCGCTGTTGGACAATGGTTTCGATATAGGTCAGCAATCCTTGACGAGCACGCAGTGCTTTACCAAACCTTGTCCAAGGTAAAGAGAGCGGGATACTGAACACTCCCTCAGAAAAGTTATTAAATAGTTGAGCCAGAGGGGTTTCGGAACCGCCATCAGTTCCCATCAGCAAGGTACTAGCGATCTCAAAGGTATAGTCCTGCAGTTGAGGATACCAGGTTAAAGTTCCCATCTCTTCCCATTTCTTGAGATAGTTGCTAGTAATGTTGGCCATGGTGGGAATATAACTAGCTAATGCTCTCGGTTGAAACGCCTGGGACATTAACTTGCGGCGCTTTTGGTGGAAAACTCCAGTTTGGTTGGCCAGTGAGGCGGCTCCAAGTAAGATTTGCGTGCTTTTGGGCCAGATAGAAGCAACATACTGATTTTCATTCGTAAACAGAAATTGATTCGCTTCTGCAGTATTCATCGTCACCGCAGGACTACCAAAAATGTGGGTTTTGTAGATGCGCCCATACTTTTCTGACCGCTTTTTGTGGAAATTTCGATCCGTTAAAAAGCTGATGGTCTCACCGATAATGGGTAAACAGACATTACCAGGGGGCAATGGAAGCGATCGCATATCTTGAGTAGTGGTTTCCATGGAAATAGGCAAGCTGCAGGGTCAAGACTTATTATCTCTTGCCTGATCCAGGGTAAACCCATCTTATTTTGAAATCCCTACTGGAAGGGAACAGCGGATCTGGGAACAGGGAGTAGGGAGTAGGGAGCGGTGCGACCCGTGGCGAATTTAATTCGCCTACGGAAAGCGCACGCCCTGGGAATATGGCATCAAAATTCTCTCAATTCCTACACGGATTGCTATATAACTCTTGTGCTAGATCTAGGGCTGTCTTGATGTCACCACTCCTGACGCAAAACTATTTAATCATGGAGTTATACACCAGAATTATTCATCAAGGTGCTGCCTAATCTCTTCGATGGAGATACCTGCACCAGGTTTGACATTGGCGGAACGTTGATCAAGAAAATTCATCAGAGCCAGATTCTGACGAGTTAGTTTAATTTCCTCCTCAAAATCCTCTTCTTCACCAATCTCAAACACGTGAGCAAGGACTGGCTTACCTAATAAAATATTGGGATTGGAATCAATGTATTCTCTCCAATTCATAATGATTATTTATTGAAATATATTGATAGTTAACTATTTTAAAGCATTTATCCATTCGGCGATGTACTTTAGAAAAGGGAGCAGTAAGTCGGGATTTATAAGATAGAGTGTGAATTTTTTTTGATAACTGATTAATCTCCAATTTAAATAAAAAAAGCTTAGCTATTCTATCATATAAACTGTTTTTTTAATCTTACATATTTACTGCTATATAAAAAGTATCAAATAAAAAATACTATAAATAGTATACATGATTTAGTTCATAAATGGCTAAAAAAAATAGTTATAAATAAATGTAAATAATTTTAATTAACCCTTGCATTTTTTTGAAGAGTTATGTATAGTATAGAAGGTGACGACTGAAACTAATAGCTGCGCTGGTAATAACTGTTAACCACGACCAGCGCAGCTTTCCTCCCTCCTAAAAAGGAGTTATTTCCATAATGCCAAAAATATCAGGATCATCAATCCCGGTTGGGTGCATCCCATTTTTACGGTTTGACCCGATAGGTGCTATGGCCATCTTGGTGGAACGGGCATCTTGCCTGTTATCAATATTTGCGAGCGGGCAGGATGCCCACTCTACTGCTACCAAAAATGTGGGTTTTGTAGATGCGCCCATACTTTTCTGACCGCTTTTTGTGGAAATTTCGATCCGTTAAAAAGCTGATGGTCTCACCGATAATGGGTAAACAGACGTTACCAGGCGGCAATGGAAGCGATTCGGCTTCGCCGACACTACGCGAACGCATATCTTGAGTGGTGGTTTCCATTGAAATAGGCAAGCTGCAGGGTCAAGACTGATTATCTGTTGCTTGATCCAGGGTAAACCCATCTTATTTTGAAATGCCTACTGGATATAATTCTTAATTTTGAAATCTTTTCTGAGTAACTTGGTTACCAATTGGTCTAGGAAGAAACGTTCTAACTTAGTCAAAAGACACAACAACAAAAATGCAATACTTCATATCGGAGTAGCCCGCAACCGTAGACCAAGTGCCTGTATTACCTTTAGAACAGTTGCTAACTCTGGATTACTTTCCATCGACAACGCCTGATCAATACTTTCATGGCCGAGACCCGTTTCGCGAGCAATTTGTGTCATTGCTTTGGAACGAGCAATATCCCGTAGAGCAGCCACTACCAAGGCAGGATCCCCATCTTCAAGAGCAGCTTCGAGATAGGCAGCCATATCTTCTTTTGTCTCCAGATGTTCTGCCACATCCCAGGGATGGGTTTTGATGTTGGTCATGACCATCTCCTATAACTTTTGTGCTAGATCTAGGGCTGTCTTGATATCCCGGTCTTGGGTGCGCTTGTCACCACCAGCAAGGAGGATTATCAAGGTACTCCCGCGCTGCACGAAATACACTCGGTAGCCAGGTCCATAGTCAATACGCAGTTCCGAAACTCCTCTTCCCACTGGTTTCACATCACCGGGGTTGCCCATCGACAAACGACGAATACGAATATCAATACGTGCCCTTGCTTGTCGATCGCGCAAGCCACTGAACCACTTGGAATAAGCTTCGGTCTGCCGGATTTCGATCATGGCTTGTATCCTAAGGGATACAGAAAGACAAAGAATGTCTAACTAATATTTTAAGATATTGTAGCTCGCCACTCCTGACCGACAACTCCCAAATAATGGAGTTATACACCAGACCTATAATACATTAAAGAACCTTTGCTTGCCCAAACCGGAGATTATCAGCAACAACCATAGCTAAACAAACCCCAGAAGCAGCAACTACGCCATCACCATCAAAGCAGCTTGGTCTAGAATCGGTATCAGTAGCAATAACTCTTCCTGTGGCAACCGCTACAGTTTCCGAAGCAGCAACAGTGGATAGTAAAACGTTAACTACCAGAACAGAAATTACCAGTCCAACCCTGGGATTGGGAGAATTCATCTTAGGATTACTGGTGGTAGGGCCACTTGTACCCGCTTCAATCAAGCAATTGATGTATAGATGAATGTAGAGATAAACGATATGGTTAAAAATTGGTTTATTTACAGTATTGTCGCTATTACGGTGATGGGTTGTCAACCCACCACAATTAAAACTAATATCACTCAGTCAACCATAACAGGAGTGACCAATGATGTCACCAATAACAACATTATTCTTAGTGATGCTCCTGAGAAGTGGTGGCAGAAGACTAATATTCACGCTATGGCTGTTAGTCCAGAGAATCCGGAAATCCTCTACGTAGCCACCCATCATGGCTTATTGCAGCGTTCTGAGGCAGGGAAATGGCTGCAAGTTGGCAAAACTCGTTCTAATTTCACCAGCTTTGTGGCTCATCCCAAGGATAGCGAACGCTTTTATGCTAGCTTACATCCACCATCGGGAGGCAAGCTCGGTTTTCTGACTAGCTACAATAAAGGGCAACAATGGCAGCTCAAATCCCTGCTCGGGGTAGACTTTCTGACTTTAGCGATCGCACCAGCTAACCCGAAGGTAATTTATGGATGGGCGGTTTCTGGAAAACAAGGGTTGTTGGGTTCAAAAGATGGTGGCAAAACCTGGAATCAATTACCAGGGCAGGGACTGGAGGATATTCCCCATAACTTAGTAGTTGACCCGCGCAATCCTGAGCACCTATTTGCCGCTACAACTCTGGGATTATTTGAGAGTAGGGATGGTGGAAAAAGCTGGATTTTAGTCCCCAATTCTCAAGAGTCCCTGGTTGCTAGTCTGGCTCTGAAATCCGAAGCAGAAAAGACAGTAATTTATGGATTTCACATTCTTTCAGAAGACTCCGGAGGATTCTTTAAAAGTACCGATGGGGGTAAGACTTGGGAAGCCATAAGCTCAGAAACAGGAGACTTATTTTTGTATATGGCGATCGCCCCGTCTAATCCCGAATTCTTATACGCTGCTAATGATAAGAATGGGATATTACAATCCAAAGATAGCGGCAAAACTTGGCAACCATTGTTTTAATACTATTCCCATAGAAAAGGGAGTAGGGAGTAGGGAGTAGGGAGTAGGGAGTAGGGAGTAGGGAGTAGTGAGTAGGGAATCAACAATTATCACAATTCATTTAGGTACCCTATAGAATTTATCTTACTCTTATATTAATCTAATATAGCCTTGATCATAGCTATGATGTACACATTATTTTGTCCCTCTTGCCTCTTGCCTCTTGCCTCTTGCCTCTTGCCTCTTGCCTCTTGCCTCTTGCCTCTTGCCTCTTGCCTCTTGCCTCTTGCCTCTTAACTGTTCCCTGCTCCCTGCTCCCTGCTCCCTGCTCCCTGCTCCCTACAACCCAGATTTTTGTACTTAAAGTGCCCTGATAATTGATAATTACTATGGCTATTAATAGATTCCGTTTACGTCAATTGCACGCTTGGTTTGCCCCAATTATGATATTGCCAGTGTTGTTGACTGTGATTACCGGTTCCTTATTTCAGGTGGCAGTTCTTACTGATAAAAGTAGTGAATTTATTTGGCTTTTGGATCTGCACAAAGGAAAATTTGGTGCTATTAACTTACAAATGATTTATCCGTTTCTCAATGCCTTTGGTTTATTAACCTTGGCAATTACAGGTATTTCTATGTGGTTTCAGACTCGGCGACGGGTTATAGGGCAGCGCTCACGAAATAGTTGACATCTCCCCCAGCTGAAGCACGAGGGATTCTTAAAGGTTGTTACGTCGCAGGGTGAACCCGTGCGACTTCACTCCTTTTCCTGTACGATCTAGACACAGACTTGAACAGATCGTATCGGTGTGGGACTGCCAATGATCCCCTACCTACCTTGGTTAGGTCAATTCCTAACTGTGCAGCTACTTTTTTTGCAATATTTGCGGCTCCGTTGCAATCGGCATTCACCAGGTGACCTTTGGAGGACTTGTACAGACCACGTTTTACCCTTTTCCCAGACGGTTTCCATCCTTTGGGTTTTTCACCATGAAATGGGAGGCTGTCGTCGTCAAGGTAAGACGCTTTACTGGTATACGCTTCTTCGGTAATCGTTAATTTTATTCCATATTCTAAGCAGAGTTGCTTCAGTCTTTCGATCACTCTCTTGGTGGGGATAACTACGAAGTTCTGATTCCCTCGTCTCCCCATATTTGATGAATCTTTTTGACGCTCGTTCCAACCAATAATCAAGTTTCCAATGCGATCATTGAGACAGCGGTTGATAATGAACCTAGCCGCTTTGTTGATCGCATCTCGGATTTGATTGTTGCGTTTTCGCTGAATCCGTTCGCGTAGCGTCGCCTGAGGCCTCAGGCCACGCTACGCGAACGGCGAATCAAGGTTGCTATCCCAGTAAAAATCAGGCTTTCCGGCTTTGTATTTTGCCACTAGACGGGCATAACCTTGATTCATTGACTTGAGCTTACGACCATCAATAATCAGACTCTTTCCATGGGTCGAAACTCCAGTTAGCCAGTTGTCGCCGCCATGATCGAAACTCCATGCCTGTGCATAATCCAGGTTAGGATTATGCTCAATTCGTTGTTTCCCGTCATCAATTACCCAGTCAATCCATAATTGTCCCAGATTAGGACGAACAGTTACCTCCTTAACCCAGTCTGGATCTATAAACTCTGGGGGTTCTAAAGATATTTCTGTTAAAAGTTCTGGTTTGGTTTCTTTGCTAATAGATGGGTAAAATAAACCGTTTTTGTAAGTTAAAGCTTGTCGGGGAAAAGTAACAGCAGCTAGACCACCTTTCTTTCTATACCTTAAAAGTCTTGGTCTATCGACTTGGCTTTTATAATACAGTCCAACCAATTGGTTATAACTGCTGATTGATTCTGCTATAGATTTTAACGTTTGCTGCGCGGACTGGGCAGCCATAGCTTTGTAGTGGGGATTTTCTTTGAGTTCTTTGCACAACTCAGCGTATTTTGTACTGCATTTATACGTTTTCCAGCCGTACCTAAGATTGTCCTCTCTCCAGTAAGTGGTAAAAGCTTCTGGTTGTTGTTCAAGCCAAATATAATGTTTTTGTTTGGCGTAATATACCGCACAATTCCATAAACTATTAGCCTGGTTGCACTGAAATAGCCAAAAAGCGTTTTCTTCATCTGAAAATGTCGCTTTCAATGGAATTGTTTTGTACATTTATCACCTCCTTATAGATATCATAGCATAGGTTAAAGACTAAAGTTTACCTTTTTCAGGATACGACTGGATCAATCCAGTCGCTCTGTTTCACCCTCGGTCTAAAGACACGAGGCTCTCACCTGGATGTTTTGGTAGGGAATAGGAAACAGGGAATAGGGAACAGGGAATAGGGAATAGGGCAAAAATTCTGTGTACCTCATAGCTAGGAAAAACGCTATAGCATTTTTATAGGAAAAACGCTATATCATTTTTATTTGAGATGTAAACATAGGATTGATAGACTAAGCGATGCATCGCTTAAACCACTCTTGACCATGGCATTTTTCATTTTGCATTTTGCCTTAAAAGGCTAATAGCAATCCGTCTAGTAATTGTGATAATTTTGTTCCCTGTTCCCAGATCCGCTGTTCCCGATTACCAAAAATTATGGGTTTAAAGTTCCTGTAGGGTGGGCAGGGTCGCAGACAGATTCACCAAGCTGACAATGCAGGTTGCTAGGCACTGCCCACCTGAGGATTAAGGACTATTTTCTCTTCCCAACTCCCGACTCCCGACTCCCGACTCCCGACTCCCGATTCCCGATTCCCGACTCCCGACTCCCGATTCCCGACTCCCTCAGTAGTCAGTAGCCGCTAAATCTTATCAATTGTACCAATGCTGGTAAGGGGTTTGCCAAATCAAAGGCACGAATAATGGCTAAACCCTTTATATGACAAGCTTTTCCAGTCTTTGTTTCCTAAGGGCTGAAGTTCCCTGCTGCGCGCAGCCCTATAACTTTCCGCTCTATTCCTCTGGAAAATTTTTAGATAAATTTCTGATTAGCCATTAAAAACATTCTAGTATAATGAGTAAAGTTCCTCTTCTACACACTGACCATTACATCTACTATAGGGTCAAGTATATAGTCAAATCAGGTAATTGAAAGGATTTATCTGGCATTCGACCGCCTGAGGTAGTTTACAAAATCTACAAACTAATCGATAATTTATAGCGATAGTAGTAGGTATGGTAACTCAGGTGTTGGATTACCATACCTACTGCACAGATTTAGCGACAACCCTAAGGAGAGAAAGTAGTAGTTGCTGATGAACATCAACAGAAGAAATATCTTACTAGCAGGTGGTACAGCCATGGCGGCTTACACCTTAGGTGAACTGGGTAAACCTCGTAGAGCAGCCGCCCAGAATGAGGTAGTCAATGTCTACTCCTCTCGTCACTACAAGACCGATGATGACTTGTACGACAACTTCACCCGCATCACTGGTATTGAAGTGAATCTGATTGAGGGGAAAGCAAATCCATTAATAGAACGGATTAAAAGTGAGGGGGCGAATAGCCCAGCTGATGTCTTAATCACTGTTGACGCTGGTCGTCTGTGGAAAGCTGACCAGGCTGGCATTTTTGCCCCGGTTAATTCATCGGAACTCAACTCCAAGATTCCCGCTAACCTACGACACCCTGACAATCACTGGTTTGGCTTCACTAAGCGAGCGCGGGTGATTATGTATAACAAAGACAGAGTTAACCCTGCGGATCTGTCAACTTACGAAAATCTGGCTGATCCCAAATGGCAAGGTCGCATTGCTATCCGCTCATCGAGCAACGTCTATAATCAGTCTCTGGTGGCGTCACTGATTGCCAGCCTGGGTGTACCAGCAGTAAAATCATGGGTCGAGAGCTTTGTGGGTAACTTTGCTCGCAAGCCTCAGGGTAATGATCGAGCCCAAATTGAAGCGGTTGCTGCTGGGATTGCGGATATTGCGATCGCAAATACTTATTATCTACCTCGCTATATTAAATCCGATGACCCTGCCAAGCAGGCGATATTCAAGAAAGTTGGTGTATTTTTCCCCAATCAGCAAAACCGGGGTGCCCACATTAATATCAGTGGTGGCGGCTTGGTGAAAACAGCTCCTAATCCAGGAAATGCTATCAAGTTCTTAGAGTATCTAACTAGCCCTACGGCTCAGACCTTCTTTGCTCAAGCTAATAGCGAATATCCAGTGGTTCCTGGAACACCGATTGATCCGGTACTTGCGGGCTTTGGTTTTCCTTTCAAGGAAGATCCAACCAGTGTTTCCAAATATGGGCCTAATAGTGCTACAGCAGTTCAACTGATGGATATTGCTGGTTGGGTCTAGCAGTTCTGAATTAGGTGAAGTACTTTCGTCTTAGGGAGTAGGGAGTAGGGAGTAGGGAGTCGGGAGTAGCGCCGAGCTTCCTAAAACCCAGAACTTTGTCCTAACTGAATTGATAAATACTATAGTGGTTCTGCCGTAATTAGCATCCTTTTTTACGGAAGAGCCAATTTTTTTGATTCCAACACCATTAACCTTGACCTATTTTGACTCCTTACTTCTGTAAAATCACCTTCAACATTTCTAAATTCTAAATTCTAAATTCTAAATTCTAAATTCTAAATTATGCATTATTATCTATCCCTGAGACTTAGCAATCTTTAAACTTAATAAAATTACTGGAATAATTCCTACTAAAACAATGGCTAAGGCTGGTGCTGATGCCTGTATTAATCGTTCATCGGAGGCATACTGGTAAACTCTTACTGCCAGGGTGTCAAAATTAAACGGTCGCATGATCAGAGTTGCTGGTAACTCTTTCATCACATCCACAAACACCAACATGGCTGCTGTCAACAATCCTCCCCACATTAATGGGGCGTGAACTTTAATTAGGGTAAGCGTAGGTCCATAACCGAGACTGCGAGAGGCATCATCTAAACTAGGCTTGATCTTACCTAAGCTGGATTCAACGGTATTGAATGAAATTGCTAGGAAGCGCACAAGATAGGCGTATACTAAAGCAATGATGGTGCCACTGAAAAGTAAACCGGTGGATAGGCCAAAGGTTGCCCGCATCCAGCTGTCAATGGTATTGTCCAACTGACCTAAGGGCATTAAGACACCAACTGCAATCACTGAACCAGGGATAGCGTAACCCATGGCAGCAGTGCGTACTGCTAAGCGCATCCCTAGTTTGGGCACTAGACGTTGCCCATAAGCCATGACTAATGCTAATACCATGGCAATCGCAGCTGTTGTAATTGCTAATAGTAAACTATTTGTAGCTAGCTGCAAAAAATTATCATCTAAGGTTTCCTCAGCATTTTTAATGGTCATGTGCAGCAAAAATGCTGCGGGTGCTAAAAATCCAAGAGCAATGGGAAGGAAACAGGCTAACAGTGCGAGGATGCCTCGGCCCCCAGTTAGTGAAAATGGCTTGATTCGTTGGTAACTACTGCCAGTCTCATAATAGCGAGATTGCTTACGAGACCAGCGTTCCAGTACAATTAAAACAATTATGAATAGTAGTAAACAGGCGGCTAGTTGAGCAGCGGCTGACCTCTCACCCATGCCTAACCAGGTACGATATATCCCTGTAGTGAAGGTATTGACACCGAAATACTCTACTGTGCCAAAGTCGCTTAGGGTTTCCATCAGTGCTAAGGCCAAACCTGCCATGATCGCCGGTCTGGCTAGGGGTAGAGCGACGGTGAAAAAGCCACGCCAAGGGCTGCATCCGAGGGAACGAGCAGCTTCTAGGGTACGCACGGATTGCTCTAGGAACGCTACCCTGGTGATCAGGTAAACGTAGGGATACAGCACTAAAGACAACATTGCGATCGCACCCCACAAAGACCGGACATTGGGAAACCAATAATCCTGCACGCTAGTCCAGCCAAACAGCTGCCGCAGCCAGGTCTGTACCGGTCCAAAAAAGTCCAGCATATTGGTGTAAGTATAGGCAAGTAAATAGGCTGGTGCTGCCAGAGGCAGTAGTAGCGCCCATTCAAACACCCGGCTTCCCCAGAAGCGACACATGGTTACTAGCCATGCTGTTGAGACCCCAAGGATTAATACTCCACTACCTACACCTAGGATTAACCAAACGGAGTTGGCAATGTAACTGCCTAAGACAGTGGAGACTAAATGACTCCATACTTCCGAAGAATCGGAGAACATACTGCCCAGCACAAATAGGACTGGTGCGCAAATTAGGAGTGCGATCGCAATTACCGAGACTGTCCAACCAGGCAAACCCAGACGATGCCATGGTTTGTTACCGCTCAATAGTGCTGAAATTTTTAGTGGCATCGGGAGTTTTCAGGCAAATGATTGTTTTGAGGAATGTTTTCAAGGAGCTGAACTCAGAGGCTGTTTATACAGTAAATGTATAGACAGCGATGAGTTGCTTAATATTGGTGGGTTACGGCGGACAGCTCTCTTCAAAGGTGAGCTTTTAAAGTACTCCCCGCCTAACCCACCCTACGCTCAACTCTTGCAAGTATTTAGCAATAAACTATCCTATCAAATAATTGCTAACCTTGAACCAGAAGAAAATGATTTTTTTTTTCCGTTCAGGGGTTAAATTTTAAGATGCTTGAACTACAAACCAGTCAAGTCAAAGATATTTTGGCTCAGCAGCGCAATTTTTTCAGCACCGGTAAAACCAAAGATGTGGCATTCCGGATCGCCCAACTCAAGCGCATCAAGCAAGTTATTTTAGAAAATGATACTGCCATTTTAGAAGGGTTGAAAGCCGACCTGCACAAGGCGGAATTTGAATCTTATGCTACCGAAATTATCCTGGTGCAGGAAATTGATCACACCCTCAAGCATATTAAATCCTGGGTCAAGCCCAAAAGAGTCCCGGTCTCAATGGCAAATTTTCCAGGCTCTGGTCAAATTTATCCCGAACCCTTGGGAGTAGTACTGATTATCAGTCCCTGGAACTATCCATTTGCTCTAGCGATTGCGCCTTTAGTGGGTGCGATCGCAGCCGGAAACTGTTGCGTGATCAAACCCTCTGAAATCTCCCCTCACACCTCTGGTGCGATCGCAGAGATTATCCAGAAAAACTTTGACCCTAGCTATATTGCTGTAGTGGAAGGGGGAGTAGAAACCAGTCAGGAACTGTTAGCAGAAAAATTTGACCATATCTTGTTCACCGGCAGCACCCAAGTTGGCAGAATTATCATGACTGCTGCTGCCAAACACCTAACCCCAGTCACCCTAGAGTTGGGGGGTAAAAGTCCCTGCATTGTGGAGACAGATGTGCCGATAGAGACTACAGCAAAACGAATTGTTTGGGGTAAGTTTATCAATGCCGGTCAAACCTGCGTTGCACCAGACTATCTGCTCGTCAATCGGGAGATTAAATCTGATTTACTCCAGGAAATCAAAGCTTGTATCCATAAATTTTATGGAGACGATCCCGCCAAAAGTCCAGATTATGCTCGGATTATCAGTGATAAACATTATCAGCGTTTGAGTAGCTTACTCAAGGATGGTGAGATTATAATTGGTGGACAAACTAATGCAGAAGACCGCTATATTGCTCCCACGGTCATCGACAATATTTCCTTAGAGGATAAAGTGATGGAAGAGGAAATCTTTGGTCCGATTCTACCTGTGATTGAATACAGTAATTTAGATGAAGCGATTGGGATAGTTAACCAAAGACCAAAACCCTTAGCCCTATATTTTTTCTCCAGAGACAAATCAAAGCAACAGCAGGTTTTGCAACAGACCTCTGCTGGTGCTGTTTGCTTGAATGAAACAGTTATGCATCTAAATGTTCCTTCCCTACCATTTGGTGGAGTTGGTGATAGTGGCATGGGTGCTTATCATGGTAAAGCTGGTTTTGATACCTTTTCTCACCAAAAAAGCGTGCTGAAGAAGTCCTTCTGGCTGGATTTGCAGTTGCGCTATGCTCCCTACAAAGACAAACTGGAACAGATCAAGAAATTTGTTAGTGGTTAGTCATTATTGGTTTTAGGGAGCTTCAAAGTGGGGAGTCCGGAGTCGGGAGTCCGGAGTCGGGAGTCGGGAGTCCGGAGTCCGGAGTCGGGAGTCCGGAGTCCGGAGATAGCGCCGTCTTGGGGAGCCAGTTGCTGATCTCCCCATCTCCCCATCTCCCCATCTCCCCATCTCCCCATCTCCCCATCTCCCCATCTCCCCACCTCCCCATCTCCCCATCTCCCCATCCCCCCATCTCCCCATCTCTTCATCTCCCCATCGGCAGCGCCCACGTCTGACCTCCAGTCA
>NZ_JAAHIG010000092.1:0-27553 GCF_010692305.1 Moorena sp. SIO4G3
GTGGGGTTTTCACCCACATCCAAAGAACAGTTAGTTGGTTACTGGGGTGTCCGCCCTAGTATCCTTCCCCAACTCATACCCCTTTATTTGCTAAAGGCTCTTAGTTGGAACGAGTCGCACATTCTCCCCAAGCGTTGAGAACAGTTCCGGTGTGCCCCACCGTACTCAAGGCTCTCGTTAAAATGTTTTTGGCAGCGTTGTGGTCTCTGTCTAACTGGCAGCCACATTTACAAATATGGGTTCTAGTTGATAGAGACTTTTTCACCACTTCACCACAGTTGGAACAACTTTGACTCGTGTAGGCGGGGTTCACTGCAACAGTTATCCTACCAAACTTTAGACCAAAATATTCCAACCATTCTCGAAATTGATACCAACCTGCATCATTAATAGATTTGGCAATACAGTGGTTTTTAACCATATTACGAACCCTCAAATCTTCATAGGCGACCAGGTCGTTAGACCGGATTACGCAACGTGCCGGAGACGAAACCTTAGAAGAGTGCAGCCTTACAACAAAACCTGTCACCTTTGATGCATAGCCTACCAACTATAAAGGCTGCACTCTTCTTGCGGTAACTTCTAGCCAGTCTCTTGGCATGTTCTTCACGTTGCCTACTTATTTTGAGGTGCTGCTTACCTAGTTTATTAATAGCTTTTCTACGATTGGATGAGCCTTTATTTTTTCGAGAAACTCTGCGTTGATAAAATTTTAGACGTTTTTCTCCTGTTCTGTAGAATCTAGGATTAGGTTCGGAGTAGCCATCAGAATCTGTGTAAAACTCCTTTAATCCAACGTCCAAACCGATAGTAAAACCAGTCGCTTCTAATTGTTCGTGATTGTCTACTTTGATACAGAACTGAACGTAATAGCCATCAGTTCTTTGAACAATGCGAACTCGTTTGATTAGTTTTTGGTCGAAACGCCACAAGTCCCAGGTACCTTTGAGTTTGACATTGCCAATACCTTTCTTATCTGTGAACTTAATGGATTTATTGTCCGGGGACAATTTCCATCCAGATTGCTTGTACTCCACCGTTCGCGCAGCGTCGGCTACGCCGAATCTAGAATGCTTTTTGAAGCGAGGGTAACCTTTCTTGCCTGGGACTTTCTTTTTGCAGTTATCAAAAAAGCGCTTAATTGCCCTTTCTACGTTTTCGACCGAGGCTTGACAAGCCTGACTATTTAAATCTTTAACAAACTTGAATTCGTCTCTTAGTTGGGTGTTGTAGCGATCAAGCTCTTTCTTGCCTACTCCACGATTGTCCATCCAGTAGCGTAAAACCTTGTTACGGACAAATCTTGCCGTCCGAATCGCTTCGTCTATGGCTACTTTTTGGCTTTTTTTAATAACAGCCTTGAACTCCATTGCTAACACCTTAAAAGCACCTCCTTGAGCTGCTTGCTTTAATTACTATTATAGTCGATCTAAGCAGGTGCACAAAATTAATTGCACATTTTTAAAAAATCAAAGCCTTACACTGTAAGGGTTACAGAGATTGGGACTAGGCAATTAATTATGTGTAGGTGCTTATTATCAAAAAAGTTCTAAGGACAGTTAGGGAATAAATTCCCTGCGGGCTAACCCCATGGATAGAATCGGTGGGGCGTTGCGCCCTTAGATCTTTCGGTCACTTTTGAGGGCTGTGACCCCCTAAGTTGGTAAATCTATAGATACACAAAGCCCGGATGTATAACTAAAGCGATTTAGAACTAAATTACTTTAGTTCTAAATATACACTATGAAAACCTAGCATATGACAAGCTAGACGTATTGCTAGATTGGTTCTAGATACACAACTTTATACAGCTGGGTTCAGTTATGACAACCCTACTGATCAGATTGTTATCAAAAAATTTGGGTAATCGCGCCCCGTCCTTCCAGGACGGCTTTGTGCTAAGATAAAGACATAACAAAAAAATAGTATTCTAGATGAACATGATCTTAAATAAGTAGACAGTGTAAAAAACCTGTTTTGAGATAATCAGGTTGCACAATCAAGTCTAACGATTTGGAAGTCTATGAAAGTCTAAGATCCCTAAAAAAATGTTTATCTTAATTTGTTGATTAGTTTAGGTACGGTGGGGTTAGAAGTTACCGTAAGAATAGTGGAGCCTTTATAGTTAGTCGGCTATGAGTAAAAAGTTTTAACCTTTTTGATTAAGGCTCCACTATTCTAAGGTTTCGTTTCCGGCACACCGAAACCTAGGTTATAAACCAAATACGCTTGGGTCGAGGCGACCTCTATTTTTCCTGGCTCCGGCCTGGTTAAACAAGTCACCCCATTGTTCGCGTAGCGTGGCCAAAGGCCAAGCAAGAATCCCCGTCCTTCCAGGGCGGGGAGTGTCATAGTCTACTCTGCCTCGACTTGGGCACGGTACTCCTCAGCAGAAAGGACACCCTCCAGTGGGTTATCAGGGTCATTCAGCCGCACTTTAATTAACCAGCCTTCACCATAGGGGTCTTCTGCAATCTGTTCAGGAGCCTCGATCATATCCTCATTTCGTTCTACCACCGTACCCGATACCGGTGAATATAGATCCGAAACGGCCTTGACCGATTCAATGGTACCAAAGCTTTCGTCATTTTCTTTGTTACCCTTCTCGATGGTGTCGTCAATGTCTGGGAGTTCCAGAAGAACTAAGTCACCCAGTTGGTCAATGGCAAAGGCGGTAATACCAATAGTGGCAATTTCGCCATCAAGCCGCACATATTCGTGGCTATCAAGGTATTTCAGGTCATCAGGATATTCAAAGGCCATGTCAACTCCTAAATCAGCAGCAATGCTAATTATCCTTCCTCATTTGTCTTTCGTCCAGCCGCCTTTGACCATTGACCGTTGACCGTTGACAGGAAACGGTAAAAGGTAGTGATGCAGTAATGGTTGACTTCTACCTACCTAAATCTTTAAAATGCCACCAGTGAAATAGCACTACTCATTTGCTAATTTGGATTTTATGATATTTTTCCTTTTGGAAGAAGAAAAGAAATAATTTTAAGCCAGCTTATCTATTGCTTTGCCCGTTTCTGCCACAAAGCACTCATAAATTAAAATCACAATAAATCAGGCCAGATAGGAGCAAGTCCTATCTGGGAGTTCAGTAGGCAAGCATTTCTAGAGTTTCACGTAAGTAACGACGCACTCGGCTATCAAGACTATAATCCTGAAATTCTTCACCCAAGGGATGTTCCATTTGCCAGCGTTGAAATCCTGAACTAGCGGCTATTGCTTGTTTGAGACTGTTCCAAACTTGAGTGTCGTGGTTTAATTGTCCGGATTCGGATGTAACGAAGCTTGCCATATGCACACACGCGAAGATTTAATACAGATCAATCTAGTTGAGTAATGCTTAAGTGCTAAACTATTAAGCTTACCTGTACACTATCCTATCTGCTTTTTTAGGATTGTGCTTTTAGCGACATTGAATCCTTAAAATTTGGCAGGGTTAGGGTTAGAGGTTATCGGTTAACAGGTTAAAAGTTGCTTTGGATGGAACCTTGACAATTGCAAGCTTGCCACAAAGCAACTCGTCTCAATAACCTTTAACCTTCAACCTTAAACAAAACAACCTACCCGGCAATGGATGCCTGGACAAGAACAACCCTCAGCCCTACTTCAGGGAGAGAGTGCGTCGCTTGGTTACCATCTGATAGGTTTCAATGATATCTTTTTCCGCCCAGTCGTTGAATTTATCAACACCCATACCACATTCGTAGCCAGCATTGACTTCCTTGACATCATCCTTAACACGCTTGAGGGAATCCAAAACTCCTTCGTAGATAACTTTGCCACCACGCCGCACTCGTAAACGGCAATTTCTCACGGCTTTGCCTGAGAGTACATAGCAACCCGCAACGGCACCACGACCCACTGGGAAGACAGCTCGAACTTCTACTTCACCCAATGGTTCTTCTACCTCTTCTGGCTCTAACAGACCTTCCATAGCACCTTGAACATCATCCAGGAGTTTGTAGATGATGTTGTATTCCCGCACATCTACCCCTTCCTGTTCAGCTGCTGGTCGAGCACCAGGAGCTAAGGTAGTGTTAAAGCCAACAATAACTGCACCACTAGCAGCCGCTAAGTCCACATCCGTTTCGGTGACTTCCCCAGGGGCAGCCAGTAGAACTCGAATTTGCACTTCATTTTGGGGCAGCTGTTCGAGGGATCCCAGAATAGCTTCCACCGAGCCTTGAACGTCTGCCTTCAAAATCAAGTTGAGTTCTTTGAGTTCACCTTCTTGAGCCTGGGCTGATAATTCAGTGAGGGTAACTCGCCGTGATTTCATGCGAGTTTGCAGGCGAGATTGACGTTGCTGTTGAGCCCTTTCACCAGCAACTGCCCGGGCTTCTTTTTCACTCTCAAAGACTTCAAACTCATCACCAGCAGCTGGAACATCACTCAAGCCAAGGACTTCCACAGCAAAGGAGGGACTAGCTTGTTCGACTCGCTGTCCTCGGTCATCAAGCATGGCTCTGACCTTACCGAAAACTGAACCAACAACCAAGCTATCACCGATCCGCAAAGTACCGTTTTGCACTAAGAAGGTGGCAACAGGACCTCTGGCTTTATCTAGGTGAGCTTCAATCACTGTACCTTTTGCTGGTCGATCCGGATTAGCAGAGAGTTCTTCTAGCTCTGAGACCAATAGAATCATCTCCAGCAGTGAATCCAAGTTTTCCCTTTGGATAGCACTCACTGGTACCATGATCGTTTCACCACCCCATTCTTCTGGGACCAAGCCCCGTTCTGATAATTCTTGCTTAACCCGATCAGGTTGAGCTCCAGCTTTATCAATTTTGTTAATAGCAACCACGAGTGGAACTTCAGCAGCTCTAGCATGACTAATGGCTTCAAGGGTCTGAGGTTGCACCCCATCATCAGCCGCTACTACTAGCACAGCGATATCAGTTACTTTTGTTCCCCTTGCCCGCATGGCTGTAAAGGCTTCGTGACCGGGGGTGTCTAAGAAGACAACCTGCTGCATTTTATCCTCATGCTCAACATCTACGTGGTATGCGCCAATATGCTGGGTAATTCCACCGGCTTCTCCTTGAGCCACTTTTGCTTCACGAATGGCATCGAGTAGAGTCGTTTTACCGTGGTCAACATGACCCATAATTGTAACCACAGGTGGACGCCGCTCGAGGTTTTCCAGGTCTTGGACATCCAGCATTTCCACCTTAGTCGCAGCAGAGGCTTCTTCTTCCATCTCGACTTTTACCCCCACTTCCTCAGCTACCATTGTGGCGGTAGGAACATCCAAAGTTTGGGTAACACTCACAGCTATGCCTTTGAAGAAGAGCATTTTAACAATGTCAGTTTCTGCAATAGCCAGTTCATTAGCCAGGTCTCTAATGGTGAGTGAGTCTCTCAAAACAATTTGTTCTGGGCGTTTGGGCTGAGTTTTCTGTGTACGACGGCGATCGCGATGATCCGACTTGTTGCTACTACTGGTTTTAGAAGGCTTCTTCCTGTGGCTAACACTCGCAGTAGTTGGTTGGGTTTGCTGTTTTTGCAGAGACTTTGGTTTGGGAGGACGAGCCAGAGAAAGACTAACTGAAAATGAACCATCGATTTTGTTATCGTTTTGATCTGATCCTGTTTCGAGATCATCTTCATCATCCAGAATCATTTTAGGTCGCCGCTTGAGTTTGGCGGATTTACCCTTCTGGACTTTGTCTTCTTCTTCCCCATTTTCTGCCTGCCACTCTTTCTTCTTAGCAGGTCGGGGGACAGATGGTCGCCAGAGCTTGACCTCCTTGAGCATTTCCTCAGATTCATTGACTAAGGTGTTGGTGTCTTGATCAGATTCTGTCAGACCCGTTGAGTCAGCATCCATTGCTGCTACTTGAGAATTGTCCTTGTCAAGACCTGGCTTGGTTCTTTTTGGAGGTCGCTGGAGTTCAGGAATGGTCGGCCTTGGTGAACTAGAACGTTTTGGTGGTGATGTTTCCGAAGGGGTGGACTGCTTATTGATAACAGGGGATTTGTTAGGAGTTGGACTCTTTACTGACTTTGAACCCGAAGAACCCTTTTGGTTTGATTTGATCGGTCGCTCAACCTTAGAAGGCTGAGTTTTTGCTTGTGATAGTCTTACAGGCGGTCCAGTTAATTTTGGTTTTTCTGTAACCTTAGGTGAGGCAGTACTATCCTGTGACACCTTCTGGACTGGTTTAGCGGCTAGTTCGGGTTTAGCGGCTAGTTCGGGTTTAGCGGCTAGTTCGGGTTTAGCCGCTGATTCAGCTTTAGCCTCTGGTTTGGGTTTAGCCCCTGGTTCAGGTTTAGCCGCTGGTTCGGGTTTAGCCTCTGGTTTGGGTTTAGCCCCTGGTTCAGATTTAGCCTCTGGTTTGGGTTTAGCCCCTGGTTCAGGTTTAGCGGCTAGTTCGGGTTTAGCGGCTAGTTCGGGTTTAGCGGCTAGTTCGGGTTTAGTATCCTGCTTAATCTTGGTGTCCTCTTCAGTGACCTGCTTAGGTCGATTGAGAGTGCTAGGCTGACGGGGGGGTATAGCAGTAGTCGGCTTGATGGGAGGTTGGGGTGGGATTGCCATTTGATTAGTTCTCTGGCTAGAAGTATTCCCAGAACTGCGTTTGTGCTTACGGAGCTCGACAATTTGCTGCTTCCGCTCCCCTTTGGGAGGTCGAATTAATTTACCAGAGCTTAACTTAGAACCTTTATTTGCCGATGACTCACCTTCGGTATTGCTTACAGCTGCTAGTTGGTCAGAATATTTTTCGGCTGTCGTGCGAATCCGTTGGGCATCCGATTCTGTAATCGTGCTACTGTGACTTTTAACTGCAATATTGAGTCCTTCACAGATGCTCAAAATTTCCTTGTTGTCCAAATTCAATTCCCGTGATAATTCGTAAATTCTGACTTTGCCGCTGTTCATGCACTATTCCCCTGTCGTACCTACGTGTTGTTAAACCATACTCAACTACTCGAATGACTTTTTACTTGATCAAGCTTTATTGGAAAGCTTAAACGATAAGATAAGCGATGCTCAACAGATAATCAACCATCCATGCTTTTTCGTTGGTGTGTTCACCTCAACGGTAGTTTGATAAGTTTATCTATTATCGCGTGCTTCTTTCCTGTGAAAAAAGCCAAGCAGCATTCTACATTGACGGTTCGGTTAAACCGCCTAATCAGCGCGTATGCCTTTAAAGGTAGCTAGCGTATAATCGAAGTAAATTCACCTCCCTTGTGAAACCAGAGCATCAATAGAACTAATGACTTCCTTTGTATCCTAACGATTACTTATGTTCACCGGACGAACATACATGGAAGCTTGTGCAGCTAGATTCACCCTTTAATCACCTAAATTTGGTTGGCTTGGCATGGTAGCTAAACGCTGCCATAAAGTTTCGTACAGATTTTTTGGCACCGATGCACGCAGTGATCGCCCCAGTCGGTTTTTCTTTTGAGCCGCCGCTAGGCAACTCAGTTGAGGACATAAGTAAGCTGAACGACCCATACCCTGATCTAATTGTACCTTTCGTGACGGATAGACTCGGACAATACGCCAAAACTCCTGTTTTGGTGCTACTTTCCGGCAGCTAAGACAACGTCGATAGTTGGGTTTCATAAGGGTTTTCAGTTTGGAAAATCTCAAAAGTCCTCCTTCTTTAAAGGGTACGGTAGATGGAGGCTTGTTGGGCGTTTGCGATTGGGCAAACGCCCTGTTTATCTGATTGAGTTACCCAATGAAACCAAAAATCCATGCCAGAGGCCGGTAAAACGGCGTTGCTGATTCTGGGTATGGTTTTGCCCCCCTAGCCCCCCAAGCGAGGGATTGCTCGCTTGGGGGGAACAAGACTTTCTTGCGTCCCCCAAATTTGATACCGTTGGCGAAATTAATATTTGTTTACACAAGAGTAGCAGATGGGTAACTTTAAGTTCATGCTCCCCCAGAATTGGGGGTTGGGGGGCTATAAAGACTGCTGTCTTCAGGCTGATATTACTAAATGTTAAATTCGCCAGCAGTATCAAATTTGGGGGACCAACGGGGGCTTGACCAAAACCAAATGTCGCGCATTCATTCCTTGATTCAGCAACGCCGGTAAAACTGGTATGGGCGTGCCCGGTGGTGTGAGCAGAAAATGAAAAACTATAGTAGTAGAGATACTCACACCCTTGAGACTCGGATGACTAACACAAGAAGAAAATCACCACACCCACCTGAAGTAGGGGGGGGTAGACTAACGAGCGCAGAAGTGGAAGGATTGAATAAGTCATTGGTTTGGAAGAAAACTGTCAAACAATTCTTGACCACAGCTGATACCGCGCACCCCACTACCATTCTAAACCGACAAGCTTAGGTGTGTTATTTTATACCATAACCAGTCTCAACCTTGGCCAAACTTTCCTCACCTCAGGGTGAACCCCTAAAACTCCTTATTCTTCTTCTTGAGCACTCAAATCAAGCACTGGCTCAGGATCCAGTACATTTTCTGGCATTTCTACTCCTTCTTCGTAATCTTCCTTTAACTCATTGCTATCGACATCTTCTTCTTCTAGGGTATCCTGTTTAGAGATGTCTGTAGTCTCTTTTTTGTATTCCGCAGCATCTTTAATGTCAATCTTCCAGCCTGTAAGGCGGGCGGCAAGGCGAACATTTTGTCCCTCTTTGCCTATAGCTAAACTGAGCTGGTCTTCTGCTACTAAAACATGGGCTTGACGTTCTTCTGGATTAACTAGTAGCACTTGATCCACTTGGGCTGGGCTAAGAGCGTTAGCAATATAGGTAGATGGGTCAGGAGACCAACGAATTACGTCGATTTTTTCACCTCGTAGTTCATTCACCACCACTTGAATGCGGGAACCTCTAGCACCAATGCAAGCTCCCACCGGATCTACATCTCGCTCCAGGGTATCTACAGCAATTTTAGTCCTTGGTCCGACATGACGAGAAGGAGGATTAGCTTCCCGTGCCACTGCAACAATCCTTACCACCTCATCTTCTATTTCTGGGACTTCGTTGGCAAACAGATAGACCACTAAACCAGCCGCCGCTCTGGATACCACCAGCTGAGGACCACGGTGAGGGCCTTCCCGGACTTTTTTGAGATAAACCTTAAAGGTGGAGTTAATGCGATAGTTATCATTGGGGAGCTGTTCCCGTTTGGGCAGTTCAGCTTCTACCTCTGGCCGACCAAAACCGCTGCTGAGTGCCATAATAACAGACTGCTGCTCAAACCGTAGTGATCGAGATTGCAGAACAGTTCCTTCTAGGTCTTGGAACTCTTCCTTAATCAGCTTACGCTGTTGGTCTCGGAGTTTTTGAGATAGCACCTGCTTGGTTTGAATCGCTGCCATGCGACCAAACTCTCCTTGGTCTGGAGTCACATCCAAAACCACTGAATCTCCCAATTGTGCTTCAGAGGCAACTTCCTGGACTTCTTTGAGAGAAATTTGATGGTCACTATTTTGTACCTCTTCGACAATGGTTTTGGTAGACAAAACGCGGAAGCCTTCTTCTTCAATATCAAGATCGACTTCAAAGTTGTCAAAATATTCTTCGTCAAAATGAAATCGTTGGTCTAGCCGTTGAGAACGGCGATAGCGCTCATAGCCTTTTAGCAGTGCTTCTCTTAATGCCTGTTGAACTGCAGACTTAGGTATATTGTGGCTTTGACTAATTTCTTCTATCATTGCCTTAAGTCCAGGCAAACTAACTATTGACATCAGCAAATCTCCGTCTTAAATCTATCCATGGCAATTGTGTTGGGATTTAAAGTAAATCAAGTTAAACTTCAATCCTCAATCTTGAAGCTTCTAGGGCAGAAGCACTTGTATATCTATAGTCGAGCCATTGTATTTACAAGTACTGCCCCCCTACCAACCTTCAAGCAAAATTTAACCCCCATCATCGAGTTTTACTCTGGACACGAGCTGACGGGGAATGGCAAACGCGCGACCCTTGAGATTGAGATAAACTCCGCTCTCATCCCGGCGAATTAACTGCCCACGCCACTCTTGCTGCCCCTGATAAGGTTCAGATGTCTGAACAATCACACCAAACCCTTTGAAAGAAATGAATTCTCGGTCTGTGCTTAAGTCCTGTGTGATCCCAGGACTGGAAATTTCCAAAACGTAGGTGTCTAAAATGATGTCCTTAGCATCTAACTGAGCTTCTAAAGCACGACTCATGCGTTCACAGTCATCCAAGCTAGTGTCACGAATGGGATTGCGGATATAGACACGCAGCACGGGTGGGCGTCTGTTGGTCTGGAAGAGAGCCTCTACAATCTCTAATCCTAAATCTTGAGCCAATGGCGTGGCTAAATCGATTAGTTGTGGAATCAGGGGATGAGTCATGGCACCAATCCAATAAAAAAAGTGGGGTCAACCCACTTCATGGCAAATTCTTTTCCAAGAAGTCTAACCGCCCAAAAGCTTATGGACATCTAGTTAGCACAAGCCCAATCTCTAGTTACTGGTCCTGAGCTATTGTTCACAAGGTCATGGGCTCGAAGACTCTAAACCCTAGGACAAACCGGAAACTTCCCGTAGAATCATTGATTAGGAGTTACCAGCTTGCCGTTGCTATGTTTGAGTGTGACAGCTCCCACACTGACTCGTTGAGTTCAGTGTAGGCAACAAGCGCCAATCCAGCTATTGCGCGCGGAGGCGCTGGGCTTTAAGAACGGACTGCCCTCTCTTGATGCAAAGCGCGAGTGGGGGAAACCACGGCAGTCGCTGGGGGAACGGCAGTCGCTCATGGGGGAAACCCCCAAGACCGCGCTGCCTCCCCAAGACCGCGCTGCCTCCCCAAGACCGCTTAGGTGAGCTTGACCTAGGCGAATTAAATTCGCCATGGGTCGCACCTGAGGCATCGCTGCCGCTCTGTTTTCTTGGTCTTTTTTTTAAAACTGTTGTGCTGACAAACCAGCATTTAAGGCCATAGGCCACGCTACGCGAACGGCTTTGTTTATCAGTACGCATATTATAGCAATTCCATGCATACCCTGTGCAAAATTAATCCCTGGAGACGAAACCTGATTGTTAGTGGAGCCAAAATCGGCAAAGTTTTAACCCTTTTCAGCCAAGCCTCCTAACCATAAAGGCGACCCTATCCTTACGGTAACTTTAAACACTCATGGCGTAGCATTGAGATGTGGGGATTCTTTTGCCGGAAGCTAACGCAATTAGCAGCTCAAATGCTTGCCTGATCAAAACTTGAACATGGGGAGTTTTGACGTCTAATCCCTGCTTGGTGTCTGGTGCGTTGGCACTTTCCCACTTCACAGCCCTTTTCCTCAGAGCAAGGTGACCCTAGAAGTCAACTTGATTTTTGTTGACCAAAAAGTATTTTAGCTTATGGGCATTATTGGGTCAAACTTTATGAGTTTATTTCAAAATTTACAATAAAAAAATTTTTTTTATGTTTTTTATCATGCATATGTTATTCTAAAATCAAGCATTAAGCTATCAGCAATCAGCTGTCAATAGATGATAATAATAGTTAAGCAATAGTTTACTAGGAGTCACTTTATTTTATTAAAGTGTTTTTAATAGCTATAATCTACAAATATTTTTTTTATATTAATTATTACCTATTCTCTTTTACCTGTTCCGATAAGCCGCTGTTGCCTGTTCCATAAAACCTAGTACGAAAGTACCTAACCCAATTAAAAAACTCTATAGTACTATTACTGAAATCTTTGATGGATTTCTCTAGTTTCATCTAAAATTTTATCTAAGTCTTCTTCAGATAAGCGCCGGACATAATTTATTTTGAATTCCTCTAACCAAGCTGTGATCAAATACTGAATCTCCTGTAATCTATCCTTGGTCTTAATTTCTGCCCCTAAGACTTCCCTTAAATTTTTGAGTAGGTGTTGCAGGAGTTCGTCGGCAACTGGGTCTTCTTGTATCAGAGTATTAATCCCATCATAGAGTGCCTGAAAAATGTTTTTGACCAATTCCTCTGTTAGCTGCTTCTGGAATTCTCCCAGTCCTGGTACATTCTGAAGTCCCTGATAAAGTGTGGACTGTTGAAGGCTCATGTCCAGATAGTGTTTCATGAGAGCCTCTAGATCAGGGCGGATTTTGGGTAACACTTGATCAACTGTCATCTTTATCATGATGGTGGTGAGTTCTGACACTTCATCAGTGTCATTAAGGTCAATGTAGGGGCGGACTTCCTGTTGAGACAACCATTTGGTAATTTCACCCCGGCTAATGGAGCCCTGAACTTCGTTAATAATTTGAATGACGACCACTTCCGTCATCTCTTGAGCAATACTGGCAACAAATCCCGAGCGGATTTCTCTGGTAATTACACTCAGGTCTATTAATTTAGCTTGACCTAAACGAATGGTAACGGGAATAATTCGTAACCACCGCCATAAGGGTATTAGCAAAAATATGTCATACCAGCGCCACAGCATGGCATTTTGCCACTTGAGTCCAGAATGACGACGACTGATTAACCAGGTACGAGCCAAAAACTCTGTACCAAATAAGATAAAAAATGGGAAGTCAATTAGTCCGAATAGGTCTACGAATTCGCCATTTTCTCCAATGGGACGGTAATAGTTAGTTTCTATTAAGGGTTTAATATCGGTGTTAAAAAATCCCAAACCTTCCTCTTGACTATGGCTTGCTAAGTACTTTTGAGTCCAGAACTCCTCAAATGACTCTTTTGCTGACTTATCAGGATTTTGTATATGCTTACGCATCTTATTTTTCAGCTTTTCCAAGTTTCCAGTTTTATTGGCTACTTGAAAAGGATTAGTATCAATCATTTCTAAGCTAAGTTTGCGCAGCTCCTTAAGTTTTTTTTCTACTTCTATAGAGTCTTCTATAGAAGATAATCCTATCTTGTTAATCTGCTTTTCCAGTTGATCAACTTTGTCCAAATATTTTTTAGTATCTCGGTTGTCTTCAATACCTTTAAATTCGTCGTATAATGGAGTGATATCAGGAATGGGAATCGAGAGTGGAAAGCCTTTGGATTTGATCGGACCAATGCTAAAGCTAAATACCTGAATTTTCTGATGTAGCCAGAAATCCCTTAAGGGGATATAGCTGAGGTCAAAGAACACTAAAAGCAGATTAATCAAGGCGATGATCGCCATTAATCGTTCAAACCAAAGAATGCGGCGGGTTTTAACTTTATTAGGTATTTTGACGAATTTTTCTAATTTTTGTAAAGATGACATGGGGAAACTTGGGCTTTCTACCACTAGATGCTGATGTTTAACTCAGATGTATTGAGTTTCTTGGCGCAGCCATTCCTTCCTGATAATACAGTTCTAGGGGCTTTTTTAGGATTTATTCTGATTCAGTAGTGTTGATATTGAGAACTCAAAGAATTTAAGCACTTAGCAATAATACCTTATTAGAGGCATTCGTGAATTGAATTGCTATAAATTTTCACATCTGATGTGAAAGCGCTATAGTACGAAACTAGGGCGTGAACACACGCCCTAGTTACAACTGTATTGAAATTTTTGAGTCCCTTAGCGCATTGTGACAAACTCTTCTGCAGAACTGGGATGAATGCCAACAGTAGCATCAAAGTTAGCTTTGGTAGCTCCGGTTTTCAATGCGATCGCAATTCCTTGGATAATCTCTGCTGCATGGTCTCCTACCATATGAGCACCCAAGACTTTGTCAGTGTTTTGGTCAACCACTAACTTCATCAGGGTTTTTTCATCCCGACCGGGTAGGATATAGTACATCGGTCTGAACCGAGAACGATAGACTTTTACCGCATCCCCATATTTCTCCCGTGCTTCGGCCTCACTTAGACCAACAGTAGCTGCTTCGGGTGTGGTGAAAATTGCGGTTGGGACATTCTCGTAGCTCATGATCCGGGATTTGCCACCAAATACGGTATCGGCAAAGGCACGACCTTCATTAATCGCAACAGGAGTTAAGTTCATGCGGTTAGTACAATCCCCTACGGCAAAGATATGGTCTTCTGTGGTAAGACTGTACTTATCGACTGCGATCGCACCGTTCTCAATTGCTACTCCAGTATTCTCTAAACCTAGATTCTGGATATTCGGTATACGACCTGTGGCAGCTAAACTGACTGCATCAGCAATTATAGTTGTTTGTGATTGTCCTTGTACCGTTACATTCAGACCGGCTGATGTGTTTTCAATAGCGATGATCCTACTGTTATTTAACACCCGAATCCCATGGTTCTCCATCGCTTGTTGAATCTCGGAACCGATTTCCGCATCAAATCCCCGTAAAATCTGATCACGACGAATAACCACGGTGACCTCAGAGCCTAAGCCATTGAGAATACAGGCAAACTCGACACCAATATAGCCACCCCCAAGAATCACGATCCGCTTCGGTTGTTCCTTGAGGTGGAAGATATCATCAGAGGTAATCGCGTTTTCAATTCCGGGAATATCGGGCTTGACTGGATGTCCTCCTACTGCAATCAAGATTTTCTGGGCAGTTACTTTGCGTCCGCCAATTTCTATGGTGTGGGAATCCACGAACTTAGCATAACCCTGAAACAGTTCTACCTTGGAGTTATCCAACATACGTTGGTAAATGCCATTGAGGCGTTCTGTTTCCTGATTGACTGCTGTGATCATTGTTGTCCAGTCGAGGGTACTGTGTACCTTACTCCAGCCATATCCCTGTGCCTCTTCAAATTGATCAGGAAAATGGGAGGCATAAACCATCAGCTTCTTAGGAATGCAGCCACGATTTACGCAAGTTCCACCTAAACGGTCAAATTCTGCAATGCCTACTTTTGCCCCATATTCGGCAGCTCGTCTAGCTGTAGCAATTCCTCCGGAACCTGCACCAATAACGAATAAATCAAAATCGTAGCTCATGACTCCCCCAAACTTCTGAATTACTATTCCGTGGAAAGATTACTTATATTATCTAGATAAACGCAATAGGCGTTCGGAGGGAAAATTTTACTGATCCCCCAAAATAATAATTTTTGTTTAACTCTCAAGTAAATCCACGATTATCAGGACTTATGCACCAAACTGAAAACAGTAGAGGCATTGCAGGTAACGCCTCTACTGATAAAGCCTTAAGTAAGGTCGGAGGGATGTTACTTTTTAGCTGATTTCAAGTAGTTGAGCATTGTATCTGCATCTGAGACCTCGAAGGGATCAGTAGGGCAGTTATCTTCATAGCCTGGTTCTACAAACATTTTTTCAATCTTGCCGTCATCTACCACCATAGAGTAACGCCAAGAACGCATACCAAAACCGAGATTATCTTTTTCTACCAACATCCCCATTTTGCGGGTGAATTCCCCATTACCATCGGGTAGCAAGAAGATATTCTGAACCCCTTGCTGTTTGCCCCACTGGAACATCACGAAGGCATCGTTGACCGATAAGCAGATCACTTGATCAACCCCTTGTGCTTTGATCTCATCAAAGAGTTCTTCATAGCGGGGTAAGTGGGTTGATGAACAGGTGGGTGTGAAGGCACCAGGAAGGGAAAATAGCACGATACGCTTACCGCCAAAAATTTCCTGTGTAGTGCGGTCTTGCCAGCGGAAGGGATTGGGTCCAGCAACTGACTCATCTCTGACTCTGGTCTTAAATACTACGTCGGGTACTTGATTGATAACCATGTTGTCTTACTCATTCCTTTATGATTGTCACTCTTTAATCGTAGTCGTAACGAGTATGAGTTGTCAAGGAAATTTAGCATATTTAGTTAAACCACAGTTGACGGGTACCCGTCAACTGTCAAGCACCCCTTAATTCTTGATTTTGATGGCTGTGCCAGTTGCAGTAATCAGTAGCAGCACCCCCTTTTCATCAACGTTAATTGTGCCAGTATCCATAGCAATGCCAATCACAGCATCTGCTCCTAGTTGTGAGGCACGTTGTTTTAATTCTTGGAGGGCTTCTTGGTGTCCTTTTTCAAAGACTTTTTCATAACTGCCAGTACGTCCCCCTATTAAATCTCGAATACCGGCAAAGAAATCCCGCAGTGCATTGGTGCCGTAAACTACCTCAGCAGTGACAATGCCTAAATACTCTTCAACAATCGCACCTTGAATAACATCAGTAGTGGTTACAATCATCAGTCCTGCCTCAAAAAATGGATCAAATGCGACCAGAATAGCTAATTTCTAGAGCTCAATCATGAAATTATCGAAATACAAGTACTTAATGGTATGCTACACCATCCTGACGTGCTGCCCTTTGCACCGCAGCAGCAACCGCAGGAGCGACTCGCTCATCAAAGACAGAGGGAATGATATGTTCTCGATCTAAATCACTGGGATTAATCAGGGATGCGATCGCAAAAGCTGCTTCGAGACACATATTCACGGTAATGGTTGACGCCCGACAATCTATAGCGCCACGAAAAACCCCTGGAAAAGCCAGAACATTATTAATCTGATTGGGATAGTCACTACGACCTGTAGCCATTACTGCTACATCATCTACTACCAATTCTGGCTGAATTTCCGGGATAGGATTAGCCATAGCCATGACAATGGGCTTATTTGCCATCGACCTAACCATGTCTGGGGTTAGAACCCCAGGTACACTCACCCCAATAAATACATCGGCATTACCAATGGCACCAGCCAGAGTACCCGAAGCATCCACAGCAAATTCTTGCTTTTGCTCAGTCAAGTTAGGGCGTTTAGTGGAAATAATGCCTTGGGAGTCGCATATCCAAATTACACCTGCACCAGCTTTACGGAGTAACCGGGCAACTGCCATACCGGCAGCGCCAGCTCCATTAATAACAATTCTTACATCTTCTAGGGATTTCTTGACTAGCTTCAGGGCATTGGTCAAGGCAGCAAGGGTGACAATAGCCGTACCGTTCTGGTCATCGTGAAAGACTGGAATATCTAATTCCTGCCGGAGTCTGGCTTCAATATCAAAGCAACGGGGAGCACTAATATCTTCTAAGTTAATACCACCAAAAACCGGCGCGATAGTTTTAACGGTTTCCACGATCTGATCCGTATCTTGGGTAGCTAGGCAGATAGGAAAAGCATCAATACCAGCAAATTCTTTGAACAGCATTGCTTTACCTTCCATCACTGGCAAAGCGGCTTCTGGCCCTAAGTTACCCAACCCCAACACTGCACTGCCATCGGTGACCACAGCAACCATGTTGCTTTTAATGGTAAAGGAGTAGACCTGTTCTGGGTCAGATGCGATCGCTTTACAAATCCGACCTACACCAGGAGTGTAAGCCATAGCCAATTCAGATTGATGCTTGAGGGGGATTTTGCTGTTGACACTGATTTTGCCACCGCGATGGAGGTTGAAGGTGCGGTCATAGACATTTAGGATTTGGACATCGGGAACTTCTGACACCGCTTGTACAATCTGTTCAGCGTGTTCACTGCTAGCTGCATCTACGGTAATCTCACGAGTAGCAATTTTCCGAGTTTTCTCCACCACCATAATTTCTCCCAATTGACCGCCAACAGATGCGATCGCTTGAGTTACGCTGGCTAACATCCCGGCACGGTTGGGGTATGTTAAGCAAATAGTCAAACTGAAACTAGGATTTGGGGTCAGGTCTACCATGCTGTATGATCTGGGATTCTAGAAATATCTTGGTGCAAGCTGATTTCCTGCTATTTCAATCTAGACTAAACTAGACTTTAGTTCATAGTTGATCCCAAGCATGGAATAGGAATAATTTAGGAACCGAGGAGATCAAGAGGATTCTAGCTTCCAATCAACTGCCAGAACCGATCATCTTCTGAAATAGCCTCAAAATCTGGGTCATTACTCGCCTCTTCCCGATACCTTGGATTTAGCTCAATCGCCTGCTCTAGGTTTTCCACAGCTAAGGTGACTTGACCCTGGGAAGAATAAACGATTGCTTTGTTATAATAACCAGCAGCATACTCAGGTTGAATCTCCAAAGCCCGATTAATGCTTTCCAATGCCTGATCATTCTGTTCTAGCTTGACTAAGGTAGAACCTCTGTAATTCCACGCTTTATGGGAGTCGGGATTTAATTCAATAGCCTTGTCAAAAGAGGCAACAGCTTCTTGGTATCTTTCTAATACATCCAGAGCCATGCCTCGATTCAACCAGGCTACTGTATTATCTGGCTGAACTTGAACAGCTTGGTCGAAGGATCCAAACGCGTCTTCATGCTTTTGTAGCATTCCCAGTGCTACTCCTCGGTCAACCCAAGCTTGATGATAGTTTGGCTGAATTTCTAAGGCCTTGTCATAGGAAGCGATCGCATCTTCGTAGCGTCTCAACCGTCTTAGGGTCATGCCCCGGTTTAACCAGGCTTTATAGTGGTCTTGCTTGAGTTTAACCACCTTATTCAAAGCAACCACTGCTCCTTCATACCGCCGCAGTTCCATTAAAGCCAGACCTCGTTGATACCAGCTATCTGGGTCATCTGGCTTGATCTCAATTACTTTGTCATAGGAAGCGATCGCATCTTGATACTGCTGTAATTCCCATAATGCCATACCTCGCTGGTACCAAATATCAGGGTTATTCGGTTGAAGGTCAAGAACTTGATCGTAGGAAGCGATCGCATCTTGATACTGCCCTTGAGAGAATAGAGTATTCCCCTGATTCACATAGTCATCTGGATTCAAGAACAACTTAGGATGGTTCGATTTGAGGCGTTCTAATTGTTCCGTCAGAGTTTGAGTGTTTTGCAGCACTTCAGACAGAGCAGCTTCTGCAATGGATGTTGGGGAAATCTCTGCTAGTTGTTGTATAATCTTATCCTTCTCTGTTTGAGCATCAGATTCGACCTCAGACAGCTGAGCCGCCAAGGTTGTTTCCAATTTGTCCAGATTTTGAATGATTATATCTTTTCGATTTTGAATGTCCGACTGTAAATCAGAAAGTTGAGTTTTAGCCTCTGTTTCTAATTTTTCCAGACTCTGAATGGTCTGAGCCTTCTGGGTTTTAATTCCTGACTGAGAGTCAGAAACCTGAGTGTTCAAGTTAGTCTCTAGCTCTTTCAGATGCTGGATAGTATTATCGATTTCCCCTTCAATCTTCGACTGATATTTTGTGATTTGTTCAGTAATGTCAGTCTCTAATTGCTCTAGCTTCTGAAGGGCTAAATCGATTTTATGTTGAGCTTTTTGTTCAGCCTCGACCTTAATATCAGATAGCTGAGGAGTAAACTCTGTCTCTAGCTGTTTTATATTTTCTAGTATTAAATCCCGTTGCTGTTGAGCCTTGGCTTCAAGTTCAGACAATTTTGAGGCAAACTCTGTCTCTGATTGGTTCAGTTTCTCCAATACTTTATCTTGATGCCCTTGGACATTGGCTTTGAGTAAAGATAGTTGAGGAGCAAAATCAGAGGTGAGTTTTTCTAGATTCTTGAGGTAACTGTTCCTTTCTTGATCAGCCTTTGCCTTAAGCTCAGACAGTTCAACAGCAAAATCAGACTCTGATTGATTTAGTTGCTGCAGGACTTTATCCTTATGTTCTTGTACATTCCCCTGAAGTTCAGATAGTTGAGGAGCAAAGTCAGCACTTGATTTTTCTAGGGTTTGCAGGTAATCTTTGCTTTGTTTTTGAGCCTTGGCTTTCAATTGAGACAGTTCGGAGCCAAACTCTGTCTCTGATTGGTTCAGTTTCTTCAGTATTATCTCTTTCTGGCCTTGCACATCAGCCTGGATTTTCGATAATTCTGGAGTAAATTCAGCACCTAATTTTTCGAAATCTTTTAAAGTTAAGTCCTTTTGGTTTGCCGCAGTTTCTTTCAGATCAGACAGTTCGGAGCCAAACTCAGTCTCTAATTGATTCAGTTTCTTCAGTATTGTCTCTTTCTGGCCTTGCACATCCCCCTTGAGTTCAGATAATTGGGGGGCAAACTCAGCGCTTAAGTTTTCTAGATACTTCAGAAAACTATCCCGTTGCTTTTTAGCGTCTTGCTCGAGTTTAGACAATCTTGATGCCAAGTCAGTCTCTAATTGTTCTAGCTCTTGTTGAGTATCGTTTTTTTGCGTCTTGATTGTCGTTAATGCCTGTTGCTGGGACTGAGACAATTTGGATAGCAGCTTAGATAGATTTTCTCGTTTAACACTTAGGTCTTCTTTAAACTCTGCCGCCTGCTGATCTAGCTCCAAGGCAATGTCTTCAGTTTTTTCTAGGATACTTTGAACATTTTTATTAGCACTGGCAATCTTATCTTCCAAGTCAGTCAGTTCATTGAGGTGAGCTCTCACGATTTGGGCAACCTCACGAATCACAGACCTTCTTAGCAGCCACAACGCTGCGATCGCAGCCACCAGTAGCAGTACCAGAGTGACCAGCACAACCAGCAAAACATTAGACAGGAGCGTCACCCGCTTAAAGCTAAGATTCGCGTCAGTTTGAACTGGCTTTTGACTTGAGCTCTGAGCGACTATCTGTTTTGGAGGGTCAGGTTCGATGGATTGGGCACTGCCAAGGCCAACAGGCAACAGGAAGAATGACAAAACAATAGTGCTTCGCCACACCAGTGCTAACATGTCTTGATTTTTAAGCTTCATCAGAACGTCCTTTCTCTGTTGTTGACACTCCCCGGGCCTTAAGGCGCGGGGATTCTTTCTTCCCAGGGATTCCGACGAACTTGCCCTCAGAAAGCATCTTGACCGTGTGTCCCACGGCTGCAAGCCCACGTAGGCAGACTACTTGAGCGGCTGCCACATCTCTATCTGTGGTATAACCGCAATTTTCACAATGATGGACACGCTCAGCCAAGGTCTTTTTGCCAGTTTCAGTTAAACAATTGGGGCAAATTTGGCTAGTCTTTTTAGAGTCTACTTTTTGGAAGTAAACTCCACGTTTAAAGCAGCACTGCTCTAGTATTTGGAAAAACTGACCCCATCCTGCATCTAAACAGTGCTTACCCAGCATACCCCTGGCCAATCCTTTCAGGCTTAGATCTTCAACAAAGATCATTCCAGCCCAATCACAAAGATTATGAGCTAATTCCCAATGGTAATTCTTCCTGACGTTAGCGATTCGTTCGT
This sequence comes from Moorena sp. SIO4G3, assembly GCF_010692305.1. Taxonomy (NCBI): domain Bacteria; kingdom Bacillati; phylum Cyanobacteriota; class Cyanophyceae; order Coleofasciculales; family Coleofasciculaceae; genus Moorena; species Moorena sp. SIO4G3. Next base: position 20,945 of record NZ_JAAHIG010000092.1, read on the forward strand.
GTAACTTACTGACTTTTGCTTGTGCTTTGCGACGGTTACTACTTCCAATACGCTTCCTACTTACCTTCATCTGCAGCAATTTAAGCTTGCGTTCGAGGCGCTTAAAAGGGCGCGGATTAGGAAACAATTTACCGTTGCTGACGGCTGCAAAATGTGTAATTCCCACGTCAACACCCAATGGTTCCCCATGAGGCATAATCTGGGGAATATCCACATCCCATTGCAAAGTCAACATTACATACCAGCCAGTAGCACGCCTGACCACCCTGGCTTGCTTGATTACAGCATCTGCGGGTATTTCCCGTGATTGCCACATCTTCACCCAGCCAATCTTGGGTAATTTGACTCTCCCGGATTCAACCGGTTTGACTCCTAGTTGTGGAAAGACAAAAGACCGCATTTGCCCCTGCTTCTTGAAGCGGGGAAAACCATGCCCTTGCTCCCATATATTAACAAAGGCTTTTTCTAGTCTTTTGAGGGTTTGCTGCAAAACATGGACTTGAACAGCTCTAAGCTCTTCAATAGCTTTCCTAGCAGCAGTTAACCCACGGCACTGACTGGCATAAGTGGGACGTTTAGTATCGGCTGAAATGATGTACTCACTACGGACAGAGCAAGCGTTAATTACACAACTACGAGATTTATACCAATCCTTTCTTTCCCCTAGTCCATAGTTATAAACTTTGCGACACTGTTCAAGCCAGTTTTCAAACAAAGATACTTGCTTAGCGTTAGGTTTTAATTTGAACTCGTAGGTTAGATTGAACACTTTGCTCACCTCCAAGTCTCAACTAGATGACATTCTTGAGCTAACGAAAGCGCCTTAATTCAAAGACATAGGATTTTTAAAGCCTCCCTAGAAGGGCGGGGCTTGAGACCCACTATTTTTGGTCATCTTGTGCTTCCGATAGAGGCTCTATCTTACGTGCCAAGATCAACTCCCCTACGTGAACTACCCCAATCCGCTTCACTGAGATTGGGGCGCGCCCTTAACTCAGCTCATGGAGAGACGGTTTTATTCGTCTTCGGAGCTTCCCGCTTCAATGGGTCACGCCTTTTTGTACTTGTACAAATTGGTCTTACTGTCCCTCCACAGGCTCAGAAGCGCGTCCCACAGTCCTAGACTCAACTCGCCACTCTGACCTTGGTATGACAACAATGGTCAACCAGCTGGGGCAAGAGTCTTCCCTGAACTCTGCTCTTTTTGTACCAAGCGTCTTACCGCTACGAACGGTTATCTGTTCCGAGACAGTCAGGCAGGTCAACAACCAATACTAAATTAGTGCCAAATAACACGATTTGACAACTCTTGAGGGGGAGTATCCATCCCCACCTTTTTGAAGAATGGGGAATTTCGTCCCGGAGACGAAACCACTCTTGCCTCCCCCGATTTGTTAAATCCATTTCTTCTAGTTTGCCACCTCCATGACTGAAAGGGTGAATGCCGTTTGATCCCAGTTTTCAAATCCGTAGACCAATCCGTAGACCACAGTTAACACACTGTTGGTTACACCAACAGCTCCTTCTCAGCTTACCGCCTAATCAGCTATGGCGCTATCCAAGCAATACAAATTCGTGAAAGTAAGGCTACAGATGCAGATGGCCAGATCGGAAGATGGCCAGATCGGGAGATGGCCAGATGAAATTGATGTGCAATTAATCCAGAAATTAACGAGAATCCCTACCTTCAGCAAGGCAGGGATTCTCGTTAATTGGTATAATGTAGTATACTGTCAAGGAAACTTAGTACTAGTGCAGGGGAAACCAAAATAAGTAAAATGACCAGCTCCGACCTCTGTAGATGAAAGTGGTGACTTATTTCTGCGAGCCTGGACTAGGTGGAATCAGTAAAGTTTACGTTCTTCCCACAAGAAGCAGTAGTACGGTACACTGCCCAAGCCAGCATTAGTCAAAATTGATACCTTTATGACTGGGTTGGGTTCACAATTGTCTTCCTCAGATATCAAATCTAGGTTGGCCTGATTAAAGAAGATGCCTGAAACCCGGCTTTTGATAGCTTGGAAATTATGGGCCATCCCAAAGAGCACAGATAACAGCCTTTGCCAGACTACAGCAAAGGTTGGTTTGATGGTTTCGTTAATTGTTGTTAGCATGTCAACACCCTTTATAGTATAGATTGAAAAAAAATTGTCTAAAAATGCACCCTTTAATACCCATGGCCTACTTGCACTGGTTCAACCTTTCCAAAAGAAGCAGTAGTACGGCACACTGCCCAAGCCAGCATTAGTCAACATTGATACCTTTATGACTGGGTTGGGTTCACAATTGTCTTCCTCAGATATCAAATCTAGGTTGACCTCGTTAAAGAAGATTCCGGAAAACCTGGTTTTTATAGCTTGGAAATTATGGGCAATCCCAAGGAGCACAGATGATAGCGTTTTCCAGACTACGGCAAAGCTTGGTTTGATGGTTTCGTTAATTTTTGTTAACATGTCAACACCCTTTATAGTATGGTTCGAAAAAAAATTGTCTAAAAATGCACCCTTTAATACCGATGGCCTACTTGCACTAGTTCAACTGCTGTCTGTGGATCCTGTTTACCCTAGGCTTTGCCATTGAAGAGAGCCTCATTAGCCATACAACAAGCCCTAAGACATCAAGGCTATCAAGGGTGGTTTCTCCCATAGTTGTGGCTAGCATGGTTTTCTCCTTGACCTGACAGCAAGAAAACTAGTGATTTCAGCTGATCTACATTTGATAAATTTGGAAAAATCAAAAATGGTGGAATTTGTTCTATTTAATTACCCATTCTTGATTTATTTTCTAATCTTTAGATTTTATTTATATTTCTCTGGAGCTATCATCCCCAATTCCTCCTATTTTATATTTCTTAAACAAACAACCCTTGATGGAACGTCAAGTTTATGGTTAGCCAAGGGTTTTCTATGGTTTCGGACCAGTTAATCACCCTCGCCCCTGGCGTATCTTAAAGTTTTGTAATGTAATTTTTGATTTGAAATTACATGAGAATTTATTGCTATTAACTCATCCTTCCTCCAAGATGATCTGGGATTTTTGATCAAGAACTGGGCGACATCAAGCACCAAACTCGGCATCCTTGCGGTGCGACCCGTGGCGAATTTAATTCTTAATGGGTCAAGCGCACCGGAGGCGTTTTGAACCTAGAAGCTAGCTGCAACTTGCCCCTAAATGCGACGAGATTCCAGTCATCTCTATGGGGAAAATATTGAGGTATTTGGTTAGGTGTAATGTAGATTTCTTAATACCTAAGACTCTTAACACCTAACACCACGACACTAATTTACTCCTTCTACCTTGGCGATATCTAGAAGTGTCTTGAGTACCGAGTCAGGGTTCAAGCTGATGGAATCAATTCCTAACTCCACTAGGAAGCAGGCAAATTCCGGATAGTCACTTGGTGCTTGACCACAGATACCAATCTTGCGGCCATTTTTCTTGGCTTTTTCTATCACCATCCGCACCATCTGTTTCACTGCTTCGTTGCGTTCGTCAAAGATATGGGCAACTAAGGCAGAGTCACGGTCTAACCCTAGGGTTAATTGAGTGAGGTCATTAGAACCGATGGAGAAACCGTCAAAGATTTGGCTATACTCGTCGGCTAGGATAACGTTACTGGGGATTTCACACATCACATAGACTTGTAACCCATTGTTCCCTCGCTTCAAGCCATGTTTTTCCATTTCTGCCAGCACCCGGCGACCTTCATCAGGAGTGCGACAGAAGGGAATCATGGGGATAACGTTAGTGAGTCCCATCTCATCCCGTACCCGTTTGAGTGCCTTACATTCCAAACCATAGGCTTCCCGGTAGATTTCATCACAGTAACGAGACGCCCCTCGCCATCCTAGCATCGGGTTCTCTTCCCTGGGTTCAAATTGTTGACCCCCTAAGAGATTGGCGTATTCGTTACTCTTGAAATCTGACATCCTGACGATAACTGGTTTGGGATAAAAAGCAGCAGCAATAATGCTAATCCCGTTGGCTAGTTTATCCACAAAGAAGTCAGGTTTATGGTCATACAATGCTGTCAGCTGAGCAATTTCTTCCTTGACCGATGGATCTTCGAGTTCATCGAAGTGAATCAACGCCATCGGGTGTGCCTTAATGTGATTGGCAATGATGAACTCAAACCGAGCTAACCCCACCCCATCGCAGGGAAGAGAAGACAGACTAAAGGCTTTCTCTGGGTTACCCACATTCATCATGATTTTGGTGCGGGTGCGCGGTAGGTTGTCAAGGGGTGTTTCTTGCACCTCAAAGGGCAGCAACCCTTGATAAACCTTGCCTTCATCTCCTTCTGCACAGGAAACTGTCACTGGTTGGCCTGTCTTCAATTGGTTAGTGGCATTGCCACAACCCACAATCGCGGGGATACCCATCTCACGGGCAATGATGGCAGCGTGACAAGTGCGACCTCCTTGGTTAGTGACGATAGCACTCGCTCTCTTCATGATAGGTTCCCAATCCGGATCTGTCTTGTCCGTGACCAATACCTCTTTGGCTTGGAAACGGTCAATCTTGTTGACATCCAGAATTACCCTTGCTTTGCCTTGACCAATCATTTCACCGACGGCGCGACCGGTGGCTAGCACAGACGTTGCCTGCAATGTCTCTACATCGCCTTTGAGTTGATAATGACAAATAACATTGGTAGATTTCTGGGATTGTACAGTTTCCGGACGGGCTTGAACAATAAAGAGTTCACCGGTTTTCCCGTCTTTTGCCCACTCAATGTCCATGGGGGTGTAGCTACCCCGCACCTGGGAATAGTGCTCTTCAATGATGCTAGCCCATTTGGCTAGGGTGAGAATTTCCTCATCATTGATTGCGTATTTTCCCCGTTCTGATGGCGGTACTGATATATTTTTCGTCAGTTTACCGCCGTCATCATAGACCATTTTGACTTCTTTGCTGCCTAGACGTTTGTCTAGGATAGGGCGATACCCCTCTTGGAGAGTCGGCTTGAACACCAGGTATTCATCAGGGTTGACTGCTCCTTGGACAACGTTTTCACCTAAACCGTAAGCTGCCGTTACTAAAGCCGCATTTTTAAATCCGGTTTCGGTGTCGATGGAGAACATCACACCAGACGATGCTAGGTCTGAGCGCACCATTTTCTGGACACCGACAGAGAGAGCGACATCAAAGTGGTCAAAGCCTTTAACAGTTCGATAGGAGATGGCCCGGTTGGTAAAAAGTGACGCAAAGCATTTGTGACACGCTTGCTCAACCGCTTTTACTCCGTGGACGTTGAGATAGGTTTCTTGTTGACCAGCAAAGCTAGCATCAGGTAAGTCCTCAGCGGTGGCACTGGAACGAACTGCTACATCTGTATTGTAATTTGACTGTAGCCAAGTGTGCCGATATTCTGGGTCAAACTGCTCACAGAATTCCTGGGGATCATTGCCATAGCGTTGGCATAGTTGTTGGTAGGCTTGCGCGATCGCATTGGCTAGTTCTTTTGGGAATGGGGTATTGAGAATTAAGCTTCTCGCTTGCATCCCCCGTTGTCGCAAGTTATTGACATCTTCCACATCCAGGTCAGAAAATGCCTGGCGCAGCTTGGCTTCTAACCCAGCTTTGTCAATAAAGTATCGATAGGCATAGGCTGTAGTAGCGAAGCCAGTCGGTACTCTCACTCCTACTGGTGTAAGTTGTCGGATCATTTCCCCCAAAGAGGCATTCTTTCCCCCGACTATGGCGATATCGGCAATACCAACTTCCTCAAACCAGAGGACGAAGGCATTGTCTTTGGCACAGTCTTTGGCAGATAGTGGGGTTTTTTCTGGAGTAGTGGTGACCATATGATGCTTCTCCTGAGGTTTACTTCCAAGGGGAGTACAGATGGTTTTCTGCCTCAATGGGATTCAATGGGATTGTGAAAAGTCCGATGAAGCACCTGAAGTTTTGGCAGTTGCTGAACTAGCCTTAACTCAACGCTTAGCCTGTTCGGCAGACAACGTCACCTTATTATGACAGCGATGCCGGGCGGTCTTGGGGGAAACCCCCACTCGCGCTTTGCATCAAGACATCCTCAGGGAACATGCCATTCTCTTTACTCTAGCCTAGCCATTCGTTTCTCCCCTTCATTGAGCTATCAACTCTATCGGGGCTGATACTACTAGTTTAGTAAATTTTCCTCAAAGGAGGTCATCTTTCTTTACTTTATTTTATATACAACACCGATGTTGTTTAACTATAAATTAGAAATGATTAAGTAGAAGTGAGTAATGATTTAAATTTTTTATAGATATAAACAAGGCTATGAATTTAAGTTAATTTCCAGGCTTTGGGTTATCTCTCTAGATTTTTGTAGTTTATTTTACATAATTTCTCTGGAAGTTGTAGTTTAGTTGACATAACTTTTCTGGCATTTGCTATATGGTAAAAAACCTGAAGGAAATAGTCATAAATTTATCAATACCATTATTTTCCGTCTCTGGTGCAACAGGCACGGAAATAGCTGACCGCGAAAAATCCCCCCCTCACCCCCTTACCCCCTCATCTTCCAAGGAACTAGTCACCAATTTCTGCCTAGGTGTACTAATAATTACGGGTAATGTAAGGGGTCGTTATCGTTTCTAATCTAGTTGAGAATCATCCCTC
>NZ_JAAHIG010000093.1:0-27295 GCF_010692305.1 Moorena sp. SIO4G3
TGATTTGAGGAAGCGCTCCGCTTGATTGACCCGCACATTGTAGTCATGGTCTTCTATTTTGTAGCGCATCTTCACTTCTTTGACATCAGCCGTGTGCTGCTTCTTCTTTGCTTCACGGGCTTTCTTCTCTTGTTCAAATTTGTACTTGCCATAGTCCATGATGCGACACACTGGCGGATCTGCCTTGTCACTAACCAGGACAAGATCTAATTCCTTTTCCTCAGCGATCCGCAGGGCATCTTGAGGTGTGATTATACCCAGCTGTGCCCCATCGGTATCAATGGCTCTAATCTTGGGAAACCTGATTCTTTCGTTAATTTGGGGTAGATCGCGTTGGCGTCTTCTATTATCACTCACAGGCGTTTGTTTATTTTCTTAAGTGGATTAATCAAAAAATAGACTTACTACATACACTTGCCATTTTACTGATTCCTTTCTTGTTTCTGTTCAAATTATTAACATCACTTAGGAAACCAAGGCCTATGGAATAGTTATAACTTACTCCTTTGGCTGATAGGGAAGGCATAATGGACTCAAGTGGCTTTGTAAATATTTTTGAAGTTGAGGCAGGTTGTGACCAAATCTTTGCATTGGCAGCAACGAGTTGGTAGTCAAAGGGATTGGGTCTGGCGGGGTTGGCCGATCCGTTATACCTATTTTCGCCCACCCCAACCCCTAACTGTCCAGCCGACAACACCAGTTATTCTGCTTCATGGGTTTGGTGCTTCGGTCGGGCATTGGCGTCATAACCTAGACGTAATCGGTCAACATCATACCGTTTATGCTTTAGATCTGCTGGGTTTTGGGGCATCCCGGAAAGCTGCGGTTGACTACACCATTGACCTTTGGGTAGCTCAGGTTTATGACTTTTGGCAAACTTTTATCCGAAAACCGGTAGTGTTAGTAGGTAACTCCATTGGTTCGCTAGTTGGTCTAGGAGCAGCAGCAACCCATCCAGATATGGTTAAAGGTCTGGTGATGATTAATTTACCAGATTTCCAAGCCCGAGAAGAAGCGATTCCTAGTTGGCTCGGACCGATAGTCTCAACTGTTGAGAGTCTAGTGGCATCACCAGTGCTACTCAAAACCCTATTTTACGTGGTAAGACGTCCAGCGGTTGTGCGTAAATGGGCAGGGTTAGCTTATGCTAATCCAGAGGCAGTTACAGATGATTTAGTAGAAATTCTGAGTGTCCCTGCCACCGATCCTGGAGCTGCGGCCACCTTTAGTAGACTTTTAAGAGGGATGACCGCTCCTAACTTTAGTCTACCGGTCAAATCCCTATTACCTACATTAGATATTCCTATGCTATTGATGTGGGGACTAGAAGACCGGATGATTCCCCCCATGTTAGCTCGCAAGTTTGTTAAACTCAATCCTAATTTAGAGCTATTGGAGTTAGATCATGCTGGTCACTGTCCCCACGATGAATGTCCGGAACAGGTGAATCTGATCCTGTTACAGTGGCTAGGAGCTAAGGTTTGATTATCCCCAAAATTGGTATTAGCTGACGCTCACTTGATCAGTGTCAACCTCCGTGCAACCATCCACACCTGAGGCAACACTAACCATCTTATCTAGAACCTCCTGGCTAGCTACTTCTCCTTTCAGCACAACTTTACCGCCAGTTTGAGCAACCCAGAGCCTCTCCTCGTCATCCAGCTCGTCGTCTTGGTCAAAGGCCCAAACAACTCGCTTGGCAAGGCCGCTTTGGTCGTATTCTCCGTTTAACCCCACTCGCTCTGGGGCAATGTCATCTCCTGCTGGTGCATCTTCTGAAGGGGTACTAGCTGCGGCAGCTTCCTCTGGGCTTTCCAATCCAAACATTCGTTTTAACCAACCCATAAATCTTTGGTTTCACTCCAATCAGTTTTTACCGATTTTTATGTTACCGAGGAATTTTCCAATTAGCTGCCTAGTTTTAGAAAAAATATATCTTTAGATACAGCAAACTGTTACTAGAGTTCTTGGTTACTCAAAACCTGGATAAAATGGTAGTTGGATTGTAAGCATATGCGCTACGCGCACGCTGTCTTGATGCAAAGCGCGAGTGGGGGAAACCACGGCAGTCGCTCATGGGGGAGACCCCCAAGACCGCGCTGCCTCCCCAAGACCGCGCTGCATCGCTGCGCGAACAGCACTCAGCTCTCAGCAGTCAGCTTTATGACACAGGCCACAAGTCCTGTGACAACACTGCAGCATTATTCCAATGCTTACCGATTTTATTCAAAAGCTGTTCGGTGTAGCTTGCCCTATGCTCATGGATCACATCAAGTAGCGTGGCACAGGCTTCTAGCCTGTGACTCATTAGCTGATAGCTGATAGCTGATAGCTGATAGCTGAATACTTACCTTGGTTTACCGTTGACCGTTGACGCTTAGCTTCAAAAAACTTAACAGTTAACCGTTACTTCTCCCTTATCCCCCGTTAAAAAAGGGGCTAGTCAACACTTAACCACTCAACAGTCTCACCAATAAATTACTTTGATACCAATTTAGGGAGCACAGGCCCCCACCACTCCCCAGTCAACTCCCAAGTCAACTAGCAAGTCACACTATGAAACATACCCTTTCCGTTTTAGTTGAAGATGAAGCCGGTGTTCTAACTCGCATTGCTGGTTTATTTGCCCGTAGAGGCTTCAATATCGAAAGTCTTGCCGTTGGACCAACTGAGCAGGTTGGTATATCTCGAATTACGATGGTAGTACCTGGAGATGACAGCAGCATTGAGCAGCTGACTAAGCAACTCTATAAGCTAATTAATGTCCTCAAAGTACAAGATATTACCTCAATTCCCTGTGTCGAAAGGGAGTTAATGCTGCTAAAGGTTAACACTACTAGTTCCACCCGCTCCGAGATTATTGAATTAGCCCACGTGTTTCGTGCCCATGTCGTAGATACATCTGACGAGTCACTAACTCTAGAAGTTGTGGGAGATCCTGGGAAAATGGTAGCACTAACCCAAATGCTGAATAAGTTTGGTATCCGTGAAATTGCCCGAACTGGCAAAATCGCCCTAACCCGAGAATCGGGAGTCAATACTGAATATCTCAAGTCTTTGGAGGCGTGCGGCTCGTTCTAAGTAAGAGCCTCCTGGAACAGGAGGGGTATGACTTAGGGGATTCGCGGGACTAATCCCGAAAATCCTAACTATCCGTTGGATGGTGGTGAAAACCCACCCCATTAAGAGATATGTGACTCCCTACCTTGGCCACACCGAGCAAGCGGCATCTTGCAGAGTGAAGCTGGCACCAGGGCGGAATCAGAGGTAAATCAGATGTGCCACACTGCCGCTAAAGGGGAGACGACATGGGTAGATTAACAAAAGTCCTGAAAAAGTGTCTGAAAGACAAGCCGCAATCTGACTAGTATATGCGAGACTACATCCTTTAATTCTCACGACGTTGTACCTCCGATAGTCGTAATCTCTGAGAAGAGGATAGGCAAATTGGACTGCCCTAAATCGTCATAATAATCTAGCGGATGGAACGAGTAAAAACGGCAACAATACTAGGTCTGGGGAACGGTCGAAACCCCAGTAAGCAATGCCTCGCTTAATCCCTATTGCCGGGTAGGATGCAGCCGGAAACTGGCTGCGGGTATTCAGAATACATAAACTCTAGGAGAGTATGGGTAGACGCATGTCAAATAGATATAGCGACCTTTGGAAAAAGCAGAGTTGGAAGAAACACCAACAAAACCTATTCCGCCTACAAAAGCGCGTGTATAAAGCAGTTCGAGCCAGAGATTTGAGGAAAGCTCGGTCTCTACAGAAATTGATACTGAAATCCCGTTCAGCTCAACTTTTGGCCGTCCGTCAAGTGTCACAGCTAAACCAAGGGAAAAAGACGGCTGGGGTCGATGGCATTAAAAGCCTCTCCTATAAGCAAAGATGGGAACTAGCGGATGAACTGCTTGGCTCGTCCACTAAGTGGAAACACAATCGGTTACGAGAAATCCCCATTCCCAAAAAGAACGGGAAGACTCGGATTCTAAAAGTCCCCACCATAGCCGATAGGGCTTGGCAATGTCTAATAAAATATGCACTGGAACCAGCACATGAAGCCACCTTCAGTGCAGATAGTTACGGATTCCGACCTGGTAGATGCACCCAGGACGTACAAAAACGTCTATTTCTACATCTAAAATCAGACGCAAATGGAATCACAAAAAGGGTCATCGAATTAGACATCAAAAAATGCTTTGACCGCATCTCACACCCTTCAATTATGGAGAGACTTATAGCTCCCGCATCTATTAAGTTGGGAATATTCCGCTGCCTTAAAGCCGGAGTAAACCCAGACTTCCCGGAGCAAGGCACCCCACAGGGAGGTGTCGTCAGTCCCCTACTAGCTAATATCGCACTTAACGGAATAGAGGAAATACACACCAGCCTCCGTTATGCGGACGATATGGTGATTATCCTGAAGCCAAAAGATAATGCGGAGAAGGTGCTGACTAAAATCAAAGCCTTCTTAGCAGAACGTGAGATGGAAATCAACGAAGAAAAGACCAAGCTAACCAAAACGACAGATGGATTTGATTTTCTATGAAGTTACCGTAAGAATAAAGAAGCCTTTACAGGCGACAGACTATGCAAAAAAGGGTTAAAAATTATTAATTAAGGCTTCTTTATTCTAAGGTTTCGTCTCCTGGGGTGGAGATTCCGCGTCCAGCAAAACGGAAAATTCAGAAGCATTCCTTCAACGGAAAACTTCCAAAAGTTCCGCGACAAAATCAAAGCCATAATCAACAGCTCAAACTATGGTGCCGAAGTAAAAGCTAAGAAACTAGCCCCTATAGTACGTGGCTGGAGAAACTACCACAGCAGCTGCGATATGAGCGACTCACGGGATACGCTATGGTTTCCTAACAACACTGCCCTCCGAAAGTTCCGAAAGGAAAAGAAAGTAAGTCGGTATAGAGCTACGGAACTATGTCAAAAAGCGTTCCCAAAGGTAGGGTACAAACAAAACCAGCACGTCAATGTAAAGGGGACTAAGTCACCCTACGACGGCGACTTAGTCTACTGGAGTTACCGCAATTCCCGGTTATACTCCGATGCTACCTCTGATGCATTGAAAAGGCAAAACCATTCCTGTGGACACTGTGGACTGAAGTTCCTAGAAGACCAATCTGTACATCTTCATCACATGGATGGAAACCACGACAATTGGAAGAAAAAGAACTTATTAGCAGTACATCAAAGCTGCCATCAACAGTTACATTGGAGCACTCCGAAAGGAGAGAATACCTAGGAGCCGTGTGAGGCGAAAGTTTCACGCACGGTTCTGAAGGAGAGGTGCTCCCCGTAATAGGGGACATCGACTCTAACAAAAGTTTAATTAGTCATTAGTTAAGTTATTCCTGGTTAGTCATGGGTTCGGATCTTTTGCCTGCAAGCCTTTCTAATATGAACCCACAGGAATTGCGATCGCAAATTCTGTTCCCTTACCCGGATTAGAGGTACATAGGATTTGACCACCATGCTGTTCAACAACGATTTTTTTGCAGATATCTAGCCCTAAACCAGTTCCCTTGTCGATGGATTTGGTGGTGAAGAATGGTTCAAATATCTTCTGTTTGACCTCTTCTGTCATTCCCGGACCATTATCGATAATTCTGATCACGACCTGTCCACCAGAACTGTCCCCTTGATCACCATCGCTGCCTATAAATTCTGTCCGAATAGTGATCTTAGGGGGAGCTGGTGCTTTTTGCTTTACACCTTGCGGGCAATAATCAGAAGACTGAGGGGAAACTGGAACCTGGAACCTGTCTGCTTGAACAGCTGCAGAACCTGTAACTTTGAACCTGTTAACCTGTGAATCTTCTAGAGCATCAATGGCATTGCACAGCAGGTTCATCAAGACTTGGTTGATTGAACCAGAGTAGCACTCCACTAAAGGGAGTTTTCCATAGTCCTTAGTCACGGTAATCCCGGGATTCTTTCCTTTGGGCTTTAAGCGGTTATGCAGGATAGTCAGGGTACTATCAATCCCTTCATGAATATTCACGCGCTGCTTTTCATCGGTATCCTGTCGGGAAAAGTGGCGCACTGACTGCACAATCTGTTGCAAGCGTTCTGCACCTAATCCCATAGATGATAGGGCTTTAGGAAAATCTTCGATCAGGAAATCTAGGTCAATTGCATCAGCGTACTGTTGAATTTCGGCTGCAGGCTGGGGATAGTGTTTAGCATATAATCCCAACAGTCTTAATAAATCCTCGCCATAGTCCCTTGCTGGAGTGACATTTCCACAGATAAAGTTAAGTGGATTGTTGATTTCGTGAGCAACACCCGCGCATAACTGTCCTAAGGTGGACATTTTTTCACTTTGCTTTAAGTGCTCTTGAGCCAGTTCCAGCTTCTTTAAGACATTATCCAGTTCCTGGCTTTGGGCTTCTAATTTGGCTTGTGCTGTTTGTAACGCTGCTTCAGTTAATTTTTGTTTAGTAATATCTTTTACTAAACCTTCGTAGTATAGAATGTAACCAGTAGGATCACGCACTGCCCAAGCACTTTCGCAAATCCAAATTAGGGTGCCGTCTTGGCGAGAGACCTGGGATTCAAAGTCCTCTACCAAACCCTTTGAGTTAAGTAGGTCAAGGAATTGATGGCGTCGCTGGGGATCTTTGTGAAGGTACTGCCCAACACCAGTTACATGACTGAGGAATTGGTTAGGTGATTCATAGCCATATAGTCTAGCTAGTGATCGGTTACAGGCTATATAGTAACCATCAGGGGTAATTTTAAAGATACCATCAGTGGAGTTTTCAAATAGAGACCGATATCTCTGTTGGACTGCTAAGAGAGATTCTTCCACTCTTTTACGGTCAATTATTGGCTCAGCTAGTGTCTGATTGGTAGGTTGCCAACTAGTTTTCCACTTGGTGAAGTTTTTATGAACCGTTGGATTAGGTTTGACCCGCTTGCCAGAGCTAGGGGGTAAAGTTCTGCGACTGATTAACATAGATTGTTGCCTCACCTTTTTCCCTCACGACCATGACTATTGAGCATTTTAGCTGCCTGTTGAAGGATGGGTTTCCGCTACAGACTATAGTATTTGCTGTTGGGGAATTGTGCCATCCCTGAGCGGTTTTTTAAAAAACTATTAACTAAACTGCTCCGAATTTAAATAAATTTAACATACATCTCCCCTTGACAAACGTCAAATTAAGAAGGTTTTTTTCCCAAGTCGCGCACTGTAGTCAAATATTGTCCTAGAAAGGGTAAGCCACCAATGGCTGGAAGTAGGTAGCGAGAAGTACACAGTAATCCTAAGGCGGCAGCGGTAGCAGCGGGAAAATAGGGTTCGTAGAAGAAAATTAGCGCAGCGTCACGGGTGCCAACCCCCGCAAAGGTTAGTGGTAACAATCCCGCTAAAATGGCTAGGGGGGACAGAGCGAGATTGGTTAAAAAGGGTGTCCAGGCGTTGAGGGCGAGGATAAATAACCAAATTTGCAATAAGTGTAAGAACCAGATAAAAATTGAAGTTAGGGTAATTTTCAATAACTGCTTGGGGTCATGCCAGAAGTAGCCGTGCATTTCCCCCCAAGACATTTGCATGGTTTCTAGCTTTGAGCGGAATTTTTTTGGGGCAATTTTTTTGCTCACTAAGAAAAATAAATGGGCAAATTTGCGGGAGCTGAGGAGGAATAGCCCTAGAATTAACCCGAAAATTATCCCAGCGGTCATCAACCAAAAGAAACCACTTTTCCCAGGATAAAGTAATAAACCAAAGACACACCATATCAGTAGAGACAGCATGTCACAAGCTTTTTCAAAAATAACGATGGCTAACGACAAGCTCCCAGCTAAATTACCCCGCTGCTTCATAAAGTAGGCTTTAGCAATATCTCCCATTTTGGAGGGCAAGACCATATTTAGGGTACTGGCAGCTAAAATCAGGCGATTGGCTTCCCAAAATCGGAGTTGGGAACCTGTCGGCATTAGTTGTTGCAGTCGCCAAGCCGTGAACAGGGTGATCGGAATCACCATGCCCAGACTAATCGCCATCCACATGCGATCGCATTCTTTAAATACAGCGATCAGTTGGGGAAAGTCAATTTTGGTATAAATTACCCCTAGGATGACTAGGCTGATGGCAATGGAGATGAGTCGTTTCATGGATTAGGAAAAGGCAAAAGCAACAGGCAATAGGCAATAGGCAATAGGCAATAGGCAACAGGCAATAGGCAATAGGCAATAGGCAACAGGCAACAGGCAATAGGCAACAGGCAACAGGCAATAGGCAACAGGCAACAGGCAACAGGCAACTTTCAACCTTCAACCTTCAACCTTCAACCTTCAACCTTAATTTTTCAACCTTCCCTAGGGGAACGCCAAAGGCGAACAACCTTCAACATCTGATGCTAACTAAAAACTTTGGTGAGAATTTCAACAGCAGGGTCAACTTCTAGCCACACCGTAGCCCCACAATGCTTAGGACAATTGGGTTGATAGACTAACCGAGATGGACCTTTGATTTCTACATAATGACCGTAGGTGTTGCGGTTGCCTTGTTTGACGGTCAGGACGGGCTTGTAAGTATCGTACTTTCTGTTCTCCTTAATAATGTGCTGGTTGACATGGATGTAAGTCGCCACCTTTTGAGCAACTTTTTTCCAGGTTCCTTTTGGTCCACGCTTACCGGGAATGACTCTGGGCATGCCATTAAATAGGGGAATTTGCCAAAATCTGCCAACTTTTTGAGCGCCCTTAATTCTGCCGCTTTTGAGAAGTTGGCGAACTCGTTGGACACAAATTCCTAAAAGATAAGCTGCTTGAGTGGTACCAATTGTAGTTATCTGTTGTGCTGCCATGTCTTTGCCTTTTAATCTAGCGCTATTGTTTATTCATGATTTTAATGTAACACAGATTTTTAAATAGCGCTAGTGTTTTAATCAAAAATGTTACATAATTTAATATGCAAGTTTTTATATAGCGTTATAGTTTTAAGATTGAAGTGAAAAGTACAGTACTAGTTCGTTGATGTCGTTAGCTTAATAAGGGCGCTAGCTTTATTCAGTGTTGTTAGTGGTTTTATATAGCGCTATTAATTTGATCGCAAAGGGAAGACATGATCTAATCACCACAAATTTAATAGCGCTATAATTTGGATAAGCATTGATCACACAACACTTGACCACTGAGGCACTCAAAAATATTTTCCCAGTTACCTAATTTTAAAAACGCTGCTCGAACTTCAACCATTCATAATCATCCAAGGTTTGCACCTCATCACTTAGGTCAACCCAGGGTTGTAATTGTCCTGCTTGAAAGGTACGACTCATCACCACATAAATGGATGTCTGGTCACCACCAATTCCGACACTTTGTACCGATTTCCAAGACTTAGCTTGTAATTCATCAATTACTAACCATCGCTCACCTTGCCAATAAAAATATCGGCGAAAGCAGAAGGGAGCGTCTTTTTTACCAGTAATTAATAATTAGGGTTAGTCAAACTCTTTTCTAAGCTGGGTTATGAGGATTAGATGGGTTTGCCCTAGCTGCCCACCTACTTTATTTCGTCATTGGGCTTTTGTATTAGCCTGTAAAGCCTTTCGCTCTGACCCTCAAAAATTATTTCTATTGTTGTGCTTGGCATGAATTGTGAATAATCTGCTTCGTTCAAGGGGCTACCCTGAAAAATAATGCAATTATTCTCTATAAGATTACTTAAATCTAATTCTTGATTAAAAGATTGATATTTTCGAGACCATATATTGTAAAAAAAACTATCATTAAAACTAGATTCTAAAACGTTAGAAAACCGATTTGAAGCAAAATCGTTACCAAACTTTAGTGCATATTGTATATCGCTAGACCGATAATATCTTACGTGAATACAATTATTGTAATTTTGCTTAATCAACTGATGAATAGTTTTTATTTCACCCCGATAAGATTGATGACTATTGTTATCCTCTAACATTAGCTGGTAAGTAACTGTTGCACTTGCTGTCACATACACCGTTAACACAAGTAGACTTAGTTTTGCATAAATACTTGGTTTTAAAAGAGTAGTTAGTTGTTTTTCAAATAGAGTAACTTGTACCCAAACCAGCAGACTACATAACCCCATAGATGGGATTAAATAATGAGTACGAGGGTGTTTTAACGTAAGCATTATTTGAAACCCAATAATCAACAAAAGACATAAGTACAATAAATAAAGCTTTTGAACGGGAACGATAGGAGAGTATTTGTTTTGTAAATCTAAATTTTGTAAGGTCGGTCTAGCCAACCAAAACCAAACAGTAACAATGAAGAAATTTAATACCGATAAGCCAACAGTATAAAAGAAAAATCTATCCTGGGTAATCAAGTTAATAAAGGTGCTTGGTAAATTTGAAATATCAACTAAACCTGGATTACCACTGCCATAGTGTCCTGTATGGGTCGCAATCGACGTCAACCAATTAAAAACACGAGGGTATTGGGAAAAAATAGGAGATGTTGTAATCAAAAACGTGACTATTGTTGTAAAAATTGCTAATCCTTTCTGAAACCAACCAGGAAGCAGCATAATCACCAGTATCAGGGGAATAAATGTGACTTTTGTGGATACCCCTAATCCCAAAACTATACCGATAGCTAGGGCAAATTTAGGCAATCGTGCTCTCTCTGTGTAAAGATAAAATAGCAGCAGAATCACCAACACTTGAGTCAAAGAAAGTAGTAGGGTTTCCGGTCTCACACGGGTGGATTCTTGTAGGGGAGTCCACAAAAAAGGTCCTAACTGTAATAGTAAACTCAACGCAATATTCTGAGAGAAGGCAAAAGCAACTAAACCCACCAGCAACAAGCAAGATGTTATGATAAGAAGCAGGATGATGTTGACAGTGATCAAATAAAACTCAGGATTTTGCAGTACAGATTCTGTAATATTAGAAACAACAGAATTCGTCAGGGACTGAATAAAATAAGTGATTTGAATAACAATAGCACCAAAGACTTGTAGAGTAGTGCCCGGATGATCGGTATGACCAGGTGTTTGGAATTGGATGATATTTAAAAAATTTAGGAGATAAGCATATTCAGGATCAGAGTTTCTTCCAAGCCAATATGGACCGAATTCCTGTCTAAGAATCAGAGAAATGACAGGGAAGATACCTGGAATAATAAATAAATAAAAAAATTGCTTTTTTTTAGATATTTTTTTAACTAAACTACTGATGTTCATAGAATAATTTACATAGTTATTTTAGCTAACATTAATTTTAGCTATTGGCTATCACTTAAATTACTTTTACTTTTTCTACTTCAATCGTCATGAACATTCCCAAGTGATCATTAAGGGGTGATAAAAGCCATTCCATAAATTGTACTAGACTAAAAAGGGCTGATGGGAGAAGTTGTCTCATAGACAATCCTCCACTAATCAGATATCTTAAGGGTGTATGAATTTTTATACTTCGTACTCTTAAACTAGGAAATTCTTCCCGAAAAAGTTCGCTATCTCGGTTAAAAATAATCCAAGGAATAGCCATATTTGCTCCTGACAATGGTCCCCCTTCTTCAAAACCCCAATACCCCCGTGGATTAAATGGTTCATGGTGAAAATTATTATAAATAAACTTAGACCAACAAGTATTTGCTGGTTCGATCATGACAAGTTTTCCACCAGGCTTAAGGCAACGATCTGCTTCCCGAAAAAATTGTCGCGAATCTTTAATATGGTGCAATACATCAATCATCAGTATGGCACTAATATCGTTGTCTTCAAAGGGCATATCTAAAGCAGAAAAAACTAGATCAACACCATCATAGGGTAAGACATCTGAAGTGATAATTTGAGAATTGTATTCTTTTAAGAAACTAGCACCACTACCAAGCTCCACAATTTTACCATCTGGTGGAATTGTCTGAATTTTCACTAATAACTGATGATAGAAACTCTTATAAGTTTTTATAAGAAAGGGTTTGCGCTGAATTATTGCCCTTAATAGATGGATGTTGTTTGGATTATCTAGATTGGTCATCTTAGATAACTCAGGAAGTCTTAATAAGTTAAGCATAGTAATCGCAGAAGTCATCTATATAATTAGGAAAACTTAATCTTCTTGGCTGCATAAGCACACATTTTAAAAAGTACCAACCCCTCCTTAAAGTGCTGAATATTCGAAGCGCCATAGGTTCTGGGCATATAACGGACGGGAATATCATTTATTTTTAACCCTAACTTAGCAGCGCCGAATAATAAATCAAAATCGCCAAAAGGGTCAAAATCGCCAAAGTAACTCCGATTTTCGGCAATGCGGGAATAATTCTCTTTTGAAATTGCCTTGGTTCCACAGAGAGAGTCTTTGATTTTAGTATTAAGAAGATAGGAGAGTAGCCAGGCGAAGAAACGGTTAGCCATTCGATTCAACCAAGGCATAGTAGTACCATTTACTGGGTAAATGAGGCGGCAACCGTTAGCAAATTCACAGTATCCGGAAGCGATCGCCTCGAAAAAGTAAATTAAATCTTCTGGCTTAACGGTTAAATCGGAATCTAAGATAATGAAAACGTCTCCTGTTGCCATTTTAAAGCCTTGGCGAACTGCATCTCCTTTGCCGATCCCTGATTGTTGGACAACTTTTATATCCCATCGATCTTTGTACTTTTCCTGAACCCGTTGAATTTCTGACCAGGTGTTATCTCTAGAGTGTCCCTCTACAAAGATGATTTCAGTATGTCCGCCTAATTTTGGCATCCGGGTGACGCAAGCTTCGATATTCCCTGCTTCGTTTCGTGCTGGAATAATCACTGAACAAGTCTTTTGCTGAATTTGGGTTTGGGCATCAGTATCTTTAGGCCGTAATCTAGCAATAATATACTCACATAAACAAAGTTGGTTGATAAAAGGCAAGGGCGCTATAAACCGATTTAAAAAATAGCTTATTAGTGGCACTCGCTTTGGAAAGAGTAATCTTTTTCCGTGATAAATAACTTCAAAGCCAGTTAGTTGTAATAAATTGTGAATATCTTCCAGACTCAACCAGTTGAGATCTGATAAGGGCATGCGTTGCCGGATCAAGGTTGCAAATTGTAGAATAGGTTCCCATACAGGGTTTTGAAACGTCATGACCAAACGGCTATTATTATGGCAGGCTTTTTTTATAGAATGTAATGCCTTCTGTATATCCTCTATGTAGCTGATTGTATTGGCCAATAAAATATAATCAAATTTCTCTAGGGGTTGAAAATATTCTATATTCTCTACCTGAAACTCCAGTTCGGTAAAACTTTTCTGACTATCTTCGACGGCCTCGGAATTTCTATCAATTCCGAGGCCATAGCTTGGATTAACAGCCGCTAATAAGTACCCCAAACGTGAACCAACCTCTAAGAAAGAATAGCCAGGACGTGTTGAAAAGCGGAAAAACTTTTCTAAGTCTTTATAGTAGTAGAGATTTCGATTTCTCCATTTTTCCATCCAATTTTTATAGTTCATATCATCTAATAAAAATTATGGGCAGTTCTGTAGAAGTAGTGATATTATGATTTCCTACCGGTCTATTAAGCAATGCCTAAGGCAGCGCTAAATTATAATTGTGAATAAAATTCCAAATAGCCTCGATTTAAAGACATTGTCAAAACGCTGACATCATCTCTCTCAGCAGGTGGGCATTGCTGTCGAAACTGTTTCTGTGATCGGATTGAGTCGCGAAAGAGACTAACCTAAAAAGCTTACCCTATATAGATTACCCTCAGATTCTTCCTAAAATTCCACTATGTCTTTTGCTACCATGTCTTTTCCTGTTTACTATAGCGCTATTGTATAGTTTATATCTGAGGTTAACACAAATTTTTAAATAGTGGTAGAATTTTTGGCAAAATTGTTACATAATTTCATTATCTTTGCTATCGTTATAGTTTTAGGGAGTTAGTAAGCTGATTAGATTAGCGCTATATTTAGTAGCTTGAATTGAACCCAATTACTATAGCGCTATTACTTGACCGGCGGAGGCAAAGGATACTCTTAATTAAATAGCGCTATCTTTAATTAAGAGTAGGAGCCTATCAAAACTATAGCGGTATAATAATTTGGTTGGGGAGGATTAAATATAGCCCTAATTTTTTTGGCGTTGCTGAATTAAGGAATGAATGCGCAATCATCTGGTTTTGTTAAAGCCCCCTAAATCCCCCGAGCGAGGGATTGCTCGCTCAGGGGACTTTGAACGTCTTATTCCCCCCAGAATTGGGGGGTTAGGGGGGCAAAACCATACCCAGAATCAGCAACGCCATTTTTTTGATAAGACATGATCTAATCACCACAAATTTAATAGCGCTATAGTTGGGATAAGCATTTATGACACAACACTTGACCACTGAGGCACTCAGAACTATATTCCCAGTTATATGATCTCAAAAACGCTGCTCGAACTTCAACCATTCATAATCATCCAAGGTTTGCACCTCATCACTTAGGTCAACCCAGGGTTGTAATTGTCCTGCTTGAAAGGTACGACTCATGACCACATAAATCGATGTCTGGTCACCACCAATGCCGACACTTTGTACCGATTTCCAAGACTTAGCTTGTAATTCATCAATGACTAACCATCGCTCACCTTGCCAATAAAAATATCGGCGAAAGCAGAAGGGAGCGTCTTTTTTCCCAGTAATTAATAATTTCTGTAATAATTTCCGAATTAAATTGGGAAAGAACCGTCCTACCGTTAACATCACTCCCCGCAGAATTAGTAAATTCATTGGAGTCATTTGCTTCTGTTTCGCCCATCCCAAGTTTCCCTCAATCAGAATTTCATCCTCACTGACTTTAACTTGATAGTTATCGATCAGATGACCAACGGCATTTTTAAATTTACCTCTTTCTTTTACGAGTAGGGAAAAATGGGTATCTGAAGCAATTAATTGATTGTCTCGAAATATCTTAAAAACGCCTCCTTTATTCAAAGCTAAATAAAGTTCTGTTCCGCGACGGCGGTCAATTAGGATGTTGGCGTCTTTCAACCATACGCGACCCCTGGGACGGGGAGTTGGTTTGGGTCGGTTGGTAACAAAATCCCGCCAAGATAGCAGATAATTCCAGGTATGATGACCAATAATGTGATCATCGGCGTAACAAGGAGCAAGACCATTAGCTAATCCCACCAAGAAGCGGTCATTAATCTCTAGGGCTTCTGGAAACCAGCGTCCTACTAATTCAAAGCCATGGGGAAAAAAGTTGTAAGTGTTACGGCTAGTGTATTCTCCCCCATAAGAACCATCGGGATGGATGAATTGTGCGGCTAATTCGACAGCTTTGATCAGAGCTTCTTTTAGGCGTGGGTCTAATCTCAACAGATAAATCCTGGCTAGACAGGAAATCGTTAAGGTGTGGTAGCCTGGGTCGCAGCCTTCGTATTCTATAAACCAGCCTTCGGGACTTTGCCAGGATAATACTTGCTCTAGCCTTTGCGATCGCGCTCTATCCCATTGATTGGTATGCAACAGTTCCGATAGCAGGTCTAAACATAAGACAATCAAGGCTTGGTGGTTGCTCAGCTGTCCACTTTCCATGTGGTGGGCTAGCCAATCTGCTCGTTTTTCAAAGAATTGTAAGGCAATGGGGTTATGGAGTCCCATGGCTTTGTAACTTTCGATGCTAGCCAATAAAGAAAAGGCGGCGGCTCCAGCAGCACGCTCAAAAGGGAAATAATCATCACAGGAGCCATCGGGATGGGAACTGGATGCAGCAAAAAGTATCCCTGCTTCGACCCAATCGAGAATTACTGGTTGCTGGTAGAACGGGTTATCTGGGAAATCCGTATGATAGGCTAGTGCTAGAGGCCAGACAAATTCCTGTGCCATCCCACTAGGAAAATCAATGATTTTATAGTGCCAGAAATTACGGTCGAAGCAGCCGTAGGTGGGACTGTGGGGATTGCGGTCTAGGAGGGTAAGGATTTTAGGGATTTGGTTTAGGGCGTGACGGGCGAATAGGTCTCTGGTCATTATTTGCGGCTGTTTGTGTCAGTGCGTCAGTCCGAGAGTGATGGTTGTTTTCAGCCAAAATTAGCCTTAAGAGCTTCCCACTATAGCAAGTCCTCTCAAGAGCTTCTAACTATCACAATAGAACTATTCTTGATTCAATAAACTATTGGCAAATTCTTCTCCTTCTCTCCCCTCCTTTCGGTTTTCCCGCTGTTGTTGATTTCCGGTGGATGGCCAATGGGGAGTGCGATTGGAGTCAACATCCAATCGGCGTAGTCGCAGTTGGATATCTTCTAGAAGTTGACGATTGACTGCCATTAGATCTGCTACTAAGCCAAATATCCACAGTTGAAAGCCCATTAGGATCAGAATAGCAGCTAAAACTAGGCTGGGTACGTGAGCTTTGGGAGTACCAGCGAAGTATAGGATTAACCAACGAATCCCCAGTAAGGTTCCTAGGGTAAATGGAATTGTCCCCAAGGTGATAAAGAATCTCAGGGGATTGTAGGTCATGGAGATTCGCAGGATAGTGATTAGCGATCGCTTAACATAGGCACTGATACTCTTGACTAGACGGGAGGGGCGTAAATAGCGATTGGTGCGGATTGGGACAGACGTGATAGCGATGCCTTTTTGTCCAGCTTGAATAATAGTTTCTAGGGTGTAGGTGTATTCATTAAAGACATTTAGCTTTAAGGCGGCTTCTCGGCTAAAAGCTCGGAATCCACTGGGAGCATCAATGATATTAGTATTGCTAGCAATCCGGACTACCCAACTCCCGAATTTTTGTAGACGCTTTTTAATGGGGGAGAAGTGCTTAATCTTCTGAATCGGTCGCGCCCCGATCACTATTTCGGCTCGACCTGATATAATAGGTTCTATGAGTTTGGGAATGTCATCAGCGCAGTACTGATTATCCGCATCGGTATTGACAATAATGTCCGCATCTGCTTTCAAGCAAGCTTCGATTCCTGCCATGAAAGCTTTGGCTAGTCCCTGATTGTGTTTAAAATTAACAATGTGGTCTACGCCATAGGAGCGGGCTACGTCTACGGTGCGGTCTGTACTGCCATCATTGATAATTAGCCACTCAACGGTATCTACACCCCTCAGTTGACGGGGAAGCACCGAAAGGGTAATCCCTAGGCTATTTTCTTCGTTGTAGCAGGGGATTTGAATAATTAGTTTCGTCATCGATGGTGACGGGCTTTGCTTCAAGAATGGGAAAAACTCCGGTGCCTTTGATTATCGCAGACGCAGGGAAAAGAGTTTTGGTTTCTTGATTATCGTAGGTTATTGGGGGATTATAACAGTTTTTAATGGGGAGTCAAGGGAGTCAAGGGAGTAGGGAGTAGGGAGTAGGGAGTAGGTAAAGAGAGGGAAGTGTAGGGAGCAATGTTTGTGTTTTTAAAATATTTGATTTGTGAGACAACATATTTTTGTCTCAAATAAGTGTAGCGCTATAGTTTTTGTGAAATTAGGTGATAGCAATGCTGATGAGAGTGTTACCGCTCTGAAATTTTACGCTATCGATAGGATTGAGAAAAATTAAGCGATTGGCCTACGGCCACGCTACGCGAACGCATTGCTAATCATTAGCCTACTACTTCTGATTGTTTACTATATCGCTAGATTTTATTAAAATTCAGCGATATAGTAAACAATCATCCTATGTAGACTTTGGTTGAGAGCCAGACACCACAGGGGCGCTAGAATTCAAATCCAACTCTGGATGGTCTCCTGCGACTTGCTGCAAATTCCACTGATTCTTAAACAATAGCACTGGACGTCCCCAATTATCTTTGACTGTCACGGTATTAAACAAACGCCCAGCTTTTTCCAAGGCTTCCCAGCCACCGGCTACCCAACGAGCCACACTATAGGGCAACATATCCAACCTAGTCTCTACGCCATACTCATTCCTGAGGCGAAACTGGACTACTTCAAATTGCAACTGTCCCACTGCTGCCAGAATTGGGTCGCGCTTCGACTCATCAACGGAGTACATAATTTGCACAGCCCCTTCTTCCCGCAACTCCTTGACTCCTTTCTGGAACTGCTTAAACTTAGAGGGGTTAGGATTCTTCAAATACGCAAATAACTCTGGGGAAAAACAAGGAATACCTTCATACTCCAACTTCTTACCGTTGTAAATCGTATCCCCAATGGCAAACACCCCCGGATTATTCAAACCAATCACATCCCCGGCATAGGCAACATCAATGGATTCTCGGTCTTGAGCAAACAGCTTTTGGGGTCTTGACAAACGGACGGTTTTACCAGTACGAGCATGGCTGACAGTCATATCCTTTTCAAACTTACCCGTACACACCCGCACAAAGGCCACCCTATCCCGGTGCTTGGGATCCATATTGGCTTGCAGCTTGAACACAAAGCCACTAAAGTCTGGATAAGTTGGAGGAATATCGCCCACTGTGGATTTCCGAGATTCTGGTTTCAGGGCATAGTCCAAAAAAGCATCCAGAAACAGCTGCACCCCAAAATTAGTCATGGCACTGCCAAAGAACACAGGGGTCATTTGACCGGAATGAATCAGCTCTAAATCCAGGTCTGGACCAACACCATCGAGAATTTCTAACTCTTCCTTTAGTTGATAATATAAATCTTGTTCTAGGAGCTGTTCAATCTGGGGGTCTCCCAAATCTACTACCGTATTCTTCGCCTCCCGGGACCCGTGAGCGGTGCGTTCAAACAAGTGAATTTGTTGTCTTCGGCGGTCAAACACTCCTTTAAAGCGATCGCCCATGCCAATCGGCCAGTTGACCCCATAGGTTTGTAACCCCAGCTCCTGTTCAATCTCATCAAGAAGTTCTAGGGGTTCTCGTGCGGGACGGTCAAGCTTATTGACAAAGGTAAATATAGGAAGCGATCGCATTTTGCACACTTCAAACAATTTGCGGGTTTGGGGCTCTAGACCCTTTGCTGCATCAATCAGCATCACCGCATTATCAGCTGCTGCCAGAGTGCGATAGGTATCTTCACTGAAATCTTGGTGTCCGGGTGTGTCGAGTAAATTAATCTGACAGTCGAGATAGGCAAACTGCAACACCGTCGAGGTAATCGAAATTCCCCGTTGTTGCTCCATTTCCATCCAGTCCGAGGTTGCCTTGCGCTGAGCTCGCCGTGCCTTCACTGCTCCGGCTTCGTGAATTGCTCCACCATAGAGTAACAATTTTTCTGTCAATGTGGTTTTACCCGCGTCCGGGTGGGAAATAATCGCAAAGTTACGGCGGTGTTCAACAGCGTTGAGCAATTCTGCTTCAAGTTCAGTGGACATCCAAAAAGACTAGATAGGGGACTTTCGCTTAATTTTTACACAACTCTCTATATATTATAGCGTTTCTGATAGTAATGACCTACACAGATTTGTTTCCCTATTCCCTACTTGCTACCTGAGAGGGGTATATTTTTTACTTCAGGGTCACACCTGGTACTTCACCTCAGGTTATACAAACGAATAAATGATGATTTTTACTAACCAATAGGTATATTTCTCTATGCGCCCCACGACCCACCCGGTCACCACACACTCACGTCTTTCTTAAAGACCTAACTAGCCAGCCAATTTCCCTATTCCTGTTTTTCCATTTCCTTTTCCCTACTTCTGCCATAATTCTAGTAATTACTAACTGATCAATGTCGTGATATCATCCCTAATTTGTGACGGACTTTACGACCTATAGTATAGGTTTATAAACGCTAAAATACTGGTAAGTAAAAATCACTAAATATAGTATCGAAATTAAGGAGCTAAGCTATGGTGTATGATCAAAAAAATAACATCAACTATGACCCCGACAAGCGCAAGCTGTTATCAGCATTATGTCACGGAGCAATTTTCATTAGTGCCTCATTTATCTCCGTGTTAATTCCCTTGGCTATCTTGTTAATCTCCGATGACCAAGTAGTCAAAGATAATGCCAAAGAGTCCCTTAATTTTCACTTTAATGTCTGGCTATATGAGGTAATTTTTGGGTTTTTGACTATTATCCTGATTGGTTGGCCTTTCCTAGGTTTATTAGTTATTTTAAGTTTGGTACTGCCGATTATGGCAATTCTCAAGATTCTTGGGGATCCCAATGTATCCTACCGCTACCCATTTATTTTCCGTGTACTTTAAACTAGCGCTAGGGTTTTAGTGAACCTGAGTGAACAGGGGGGAGCATGCCATGGTTGCAGAAAGAGTATTACAGTAGGCCAGAAAAATGCCATCAGACAAAACAATTGCATTCATCCCGGACTTCCCCCTCTTTGCACCCCTCAGAAAAACCTAGGCACCAGATGTAAAATGTAACGAAATGCAAAGTATAATGAGAAGAACACCCCTAAGCGAAAAATTTACAGTATTACCATCACATGCGAGTTGCGATCGCTGGAGCCGGACTAGCAGGGCTTTCCTGTGCTAAATATCTAATCGACGCTGGTCACACCCCGATTGTCCTAGAACGACGAAATGTTTTAGGCGGTAAAGTGGCAGCCTGGAAAGATCAAGATGGAGACTGGTATGAAACTGGTCTCCATATATTTTTTGGTGCCTATCCCAATATGCTGCAGCTAATTAAAGAACTGGGTATTGAAGACCGGCTGCAGTGGAAAGAGCACACCATGATCTTTAATCAGCCAAATCAACCCGGAACTTATTCCCGGTTTGACTTCCCGGATATACCAGCTCCCGTCAATGGGATTGTGGCAATTCTGCGCAATAACGACATGCTGACCTGGCCAGAGAAGATTCGCTTTGGGATAGGGTTGATTCCGGCCATGCTTCAAGGGCAAAAGTATGTCGAACAAATGGACAAATACTCCTTCTCGGAATGGTTGAAAAAACAGAACGTACCACCGCGAGTAGAGAAGGAAGTCTTTATCGCCATGTCTAAGGCACTCAACTTTATTGGGCCTGATGAAATTTCGTCCACTGTAATCCTAACTGCTCTTAACCGCTTCCTACAGGAAAAGAACGGTTCCAAGATGGCATTCTTGGATGGTTCTCCCACCGAGCGACTCTGCCAGCCAATAGTTGATTATATCACACAGGGAGGGGGAGAAGTACGCTTGAATGCCCCAGTTAAAGAATTTTTACTCAATTCAGACAACAGTGTCAATGGATTCTTGATCCGAGGATTAAATGGAGCGCCCGATCAAGTTCTGACAGCGGATGCTTATGTATCAGCTATGCCGGTAGACCCTTTAAAGCTGATGATACCCACACCTTGGGGTGAAATGGAATTTTTCAAACAGCTGGATGGGCTAGAGGGGGTACCGGTCATTAACCTGCAGATGTGGTTTGACCGCAAACTGACGGATATTGACCATCTGTTATTTTCCCGATCACCTCTGCTTAGTGTCTATGCTGACATGAGCAATACCTGCAAAGAGTACGCCAATCCTGATCGCTCAATGTTGGAATTGGTCTTAGCACCTGCTAAAGATTGGATTGGCAAATCCGATCTCGAAATTGTGAATGCCACCCTAGCAGAACTGGAGAAACTGTTCCCCAAGCATTTTGGTAGTGATAACTCAGCTCAACTGGTAAAATACCACGTGGTTAAGACTCCCCGTTCGGTATACAAGGCAACCCCAGGACGCCAAAACCACCGTCCGTCCCAAGAAACACCCATTACCAATTTTTTCCTAAGCGGGGATTACACTATGCAACGTTACCTAGCAAGTATGGAAGGAGCCGTACTTTCTGGTAAGCTGACATCGCAGGCAATAAATAACAACAGCACTAGGCTTTCAAAAACCAGCGCTCAACCACTAGCCGGCAATCAGAAAGCAGAGATTGACACCCCGTTAGTCTCTTCACCCATGCCAAGGGCCAGTACTGAGGGCTGAAGGATGAAAGTTGAAAGCTTCCAATCTCCAACGTTGCTAAGAATGCTCCAACTGCCCAAATCTCAGCCCATGAGAAACCTGGCCTCCCGGTCAAAATCCTACGAATTATGCCGCCAGATTACGGCGAAGTACTCTAAGACGTTTTATCTTGGCACCCTACTAATGCCAGAAGCCAAACGTCGAGCCATCTGGGCAATATACGTCTGGTGCAGACGAACTGATGAACTAGTCGATGGTCCCCAGGCGGCTTTAACCACTCCTGAAACCCTAGATCAGTGGGAAGAACATCTGGAATCTATATTTGCCGGACATCCCATCGATGACTATGATGTGGCTTTGGTCGATACCCTAGAACGCTTTCCAATCGATATTCAACCCTTTAAGGATATGATTGCCGGTCAGCAGATGGATCTCTACCGTAGTCGCTATGAAACCTTTGATGAACTGAATCTTTACTGTTATCGGGTGGCGGGTACGGTGGGGTTAATGTCTAGTTCTGTACTGGGGGTTGACAACTCCACTAGTAAAGCACCCTGGGATCAGCAAATAGATTCCTATAATCCGGTGGGAGAAGCGATCGCATTAGGTATTGCCAATCAGCTAACTAACATCCTCCGAGATATTGGAGAGGATGCTAGACGAGGTCGTATTTACATACCCTTAGAAGATCTGCAACGGTTTAATTATACTGAGGATGATTTGTTTAAAGGTGTGGTTGATGACCGTTGGCAGGAACTGATGCGTTTCCAAATTCAACGGGCAAGGGATTACTATACCAAAGCAGAAAGAGGTATTAGAGCCCTAAGCCGTGATTCCCGTTGGCCGGTTTGGTCTGCCTTGATGCTCTATCAGAAAATTCTCAATGTGATTGAACACAACCATTACGATGTATTTAGCCAAAGAGCCTATGTCCCCAAACTCCGTAAGATGTTATCCTTACCGATAGCCTGGCTCAGAGCACAAGTTTTATAGGAAAACCATGGCAAATCGTTAATGGCAAATCTCTCAAAAAATCCCCATCCTACCTATCGGTGGGGTTTTTTTGACCCTTTAACCTTTCCCCTTTGGCGGCGCTGCATCGCTTATAGCGGTTTCTAATTAGGGCAGGTTGGAAAGCGCTATAAGTATATTAACTCCGATGTACTTCAGCAGTGGAAGCGCTATATATAATTTCTTAACTATGGTCGAATTTCCGAAGGGTTGGATTACATGAGCTGAAAGCTGAAGGCTGACGATGGCTAAAGGTATCGATACGTCGTATAATCAGCAAGTCCAACCACTTTTGTCATATAGTAAGGAGATGTTCATGTTTGAACTGGATGTTGTTTATTTGGAATCCGAATACGCCCACAAGAGTCCTCAGGAAATCCTGAAACTGGCTCTTGACAAATTTGACAACATCGCTATCTCTTTCAGTGGTGCGGAGGATGTGGTTCTTGTGGATATGGCATCCAAGATTAAGCCAGATGTGAAAGTGTTCTCCCTCGACACGGGTCGCTTGCACTCCGAGACTTACCAACTACTTGAGAAAGTCAGACAGCACTATGGAATTCCACTAGAAGTGATTCTACCGGACGCGGATGCAGTGGAAGCACTGGTTAAACAAAAGGGGTTGTTCAGTTTCTACCAGGATGGTCACAAAGAGTGCTGTGGTATTCGCAAAGTGGCTCCCTTGCGTCGCCAACTGGCTAAGCTGGATGCTTGGATTACGGGTCAGCGCAAGGACCAGAGTCCTAGTACTCGCGCTAATATCCCTGTTGTCCAGGTAGACCAGGCGTTCTCAACCCAAGAACGAACCCTGATTAAATTTAACCCCCTAGCTAACTGGAGTTCTGAACAGGTGTGGAAATACATCCGCACTAATGATGTGCCTTACAATCAATTGCACGCTAAAGGTTTCGTTAGCATTGGCTGCGAACCCTGTACCCGCCCAACTCTCCCCAATCAGCATGAACGGGAAGGTCGCTGGTGGTGGGAAGGGCAGAAAGAAAAAGAGTGTGGCTTACACAACACTACAGAACAGGTAATGACGAAGAAGGAACACCAAACAGTAAGGGTTTAAGCAACCCTGACGGAAATAAACAGACTAGGTAAAAAATTTCAGTTCAGGTACTTAAGCGTTGCGGCACAATCAAGCTTGTTGCGGTTGAAATCCTAATTTTTAGGTAGAAGTGGGGAGTGGGTTGTGATAATTTCTTTATTACGCTTTTGAAAAACAACTCAGTATTGAATACTACAGAATGAAAATCACGTTAGTAAAAAAAATCAACAAGGACGGTAATTTCTGTCGCAAGTGCGTCAATGTGGTAGAAAAACTTGAAAAAAAAGGACTGATGGGTCGAATAGACCAGATTGTGGTGGCTGATGAGCGTGAGCCATCTAGCGAAGGACTAGATCTAGCTATAAAGCACGGGGTAGAAGCAGCCCCTTTCTTCATTGTTGATCATGAGGACGGATCGACCCAAGTCTATAGCACTTATGTTCGTTTCTTCAAGGAAATCCTAAATCAGAAGACTTCTGAAAGGGAAGAGGTATCGGAAATCATGGATCGATACCCTGAACTAGATTTCATCTAAAAAACTGATTGCTGTAATCGTAACACTGGGGTGATCAGGTGATGTTAGCGTAGCTCGACGAAGTCCGGTGATGGAAATATATCGGTTCTCGATTGGTTCTCGGTTAATTCCCAAAGCAGGATGCTATAGTCGCAGCTCGCTGACAATTCAACCAAAAAAGACCATGTAAGGAAACAACCAGGAGATTGATCATGAAAAAAGTTGTAGTTTTAGGCGGTGACGGATTTTGTGGTTGGCCCACAGCTCTCCATCTATCTGATAGTGGTCATGACATTGTAATTGTTGATAACTTGTCACGACGCAACATTGATAATGAGTTGGAAGTGACTTCGTTAACTCCTTACCAGCCCATGTCCACTCGTCTGAAGACATGGCGTGAGGTTTCTGGCAAACAAATCCAGTTCTATAACTTCAATGTAGCGAAAGACTATGATCGCTTACTCAATCTATTCCTGACCTATCAACCGGATGTGGTGATTCATTTTGCCGAACAGCGGGCTGCACCTTATTCGATGAAGTCATCTAGCCATAAGCGCTACACAGTAGATAATAACTTGAATGCGACCAATAATCTGCTAGCTGCGATTGTGGAATCGGGTTTGGATATACACGTGGTTCATTTAGGAACCATGGGAGTCTATGGTTATGGTACTGCTGGGATGAAGATTCCGGAAGGGTATTTAGATATCCAGGTGACTACGGATGAGGGAAAAATGGTACAGCAGCAAATCTTGTACCCAGCCAATCCGGGCAGTATCTATCACATGACCAAAACTCAGGACCAGCTGTTTTTCTCTTACTACAACAAGAATGATGGGGTACGGATCACTGACCTGCATCAGGGGATTGTTTGGGGAACTCAGACCAAGCAGACAAAGCTGGATGAACGGCTAATTAATCGCTTTGATTACGATGGAGACTATGGTACAGTCCTAAATCGGTTCCTGATGCAGTCAGCGATTGGTCATCCGTTGACGGTACATGGAACAGGGGGTCAAACCAGGGCATTTATCCATATTCAAGATACGGTGCGGTGTATAGAGTTAGCGATCGCAAATCCTCCGGCTTCTGGGGACAGGGTGAAAATCTTGAATCAGATGACCGAAACCCATCGGGTGCGGGATTTGGCCAAGATTGTCTCTGATATCACTGGGGCCGAAATTGCCTATCTAGAGAACCCGAGAAACGAATCAGCAGAAAATGAACTGGCTGTGGAGAATAAATGTTTCTTGGAAATGGGTCTGGAACCAACCACCTTGGTTAAGGGTCTGATGCAAGAGGTAATCGAGATTGCGGCTAAATATGTCGATCGTTGCGATCGCTCGAAGATTATCTGTACATCACTGTGGCGGCAGAAGGGAAAAGGGATGAGTATGGCTGACGAAAGTCCTGCTCAAACCACATCCGACAAAACGGCAGTGGGTGTAGGTGCCAGTTAAAAATTAGGTAGCGCGCAAGTGGGAGCATGTTATACCTTGAGCGGTCAGCTTGTTATGGTCAGTCTGGTTCTGTTGCCCTTGCAACTAATAGCTGATCACAAGGCTACCAACGCACAGCATGGGCTTAGCACCATTACTGACTGCTCAACGTATCTGAAACTCTGGCAATCTTAATAAGTTAAGCAGTAGTGAAACGTCTTGCTACTCTAAAACTAGTTCATCCCATTGTCTGTTATGTATCAAACTGACCCCCCTCGTCCGGCCAAGGAAACCCTACCGACGATGTATGATCTCCCTAGTGAAGATCCAGAGGAACCAGGTTTGCCAGACGAGTTTCACGATTTTCAACCTCAGCTATTACGGGAGACGTTCTGCCCACCGAGTTACCCAAGGGATCAGATCTTTGTGGGGGCTGACTTAAATCTGTACTATGATGTGCGCCATCCTCAGTGGTACAAGCGACCGGATTGGTTTGGAGTAGTTGGGGTGTCTCGGTTTTATGAACAGCGAGACTTACGGTTGAGTTATGTGATGTGGCAGGAAGGGGTGAGTCCATTTATCGTAGTGGAGTTGCTCTCTCCAACGACGGAATCAGAAGATTTAGGGCAAACCCTACGGGAGATTGATCAACCTCCAAGTAAGTGGGCGGTTTATGAACGTATTCTTCGTATTCCTTATTATGTGGTGTTTAGCCGATACACCAATGAGTTAAGAATTTTTGAGTTGAAAGGCTTAAACTATCAACAGGTAAGATTGGACACCGAAAGATTCTGGCTGCCAGAATTAGGACTTGGTCTAGGAGTATGGTCTGGGTCATACCAAGAGGTGAATGGGCGATGGTTACGCTGGTATGATGAATTAGGAAACTGGATTCCCACAGGCTCTGAACAGGCTCAACAGGCTCAAGACCAGTTGCAGCAAACTAAGCAGCAGTTGCAGGAGGCTGAGCAAGAAGCTCAACTCGAACGCCAAGAAAAGGAATTGGCTCAACAGCAGGCAGCGAGATTAGCAGAACGTCTGCGACAGCTGGGGATTGATCCCGAAGAGGTGTAAAACGTGCCGTTGGCAGCAGAATAGAAAAGGCGATGCTCGGTACGATCCGCTACGCGAACGCATATAGCAATAGCCGTCTCATACCAAATGCTGTTCCCAAACCCCCCTTATCTGCATAGCCATAGATTCGTGGCATACAAAGATTTGGTCGATTTTTATAAAAGGGTTTTGACAAACGGATTTGATATAAGTCCACTTATACGCTTAGTTCAGTTCTGGAGTATTTAGTTTGATTATTATAATAATACGAGAGCGCGTTGTTTTTTGTCCATTTGCTCTCGCAACGCCCTATAGCGACGTAAGGAGTTTAGCGGTGGGAGGATGTCAATCATGGTTTACCACTGCCTCACCAATATTGTTTGTTAGAAAGCTAGCTTTTTTTTATAGAATGATTATAATTGTCATAAAGTATCTATTCGAGATTGTCTGCTGGTGAAC